>JBIIZX010000305.1:0-4845 GCA_044346055.1 Burkholderiaceae bacterium
CCGGCAGTGGGGTCCCGCCGAGCGTGAGCGACCGCGAGCCAGACTTGGACGCGCTGAGGTCGACATACAACAGGTCCGTGAACAGGCCCCACGTGCCCTTCTGCGCTTCGAAGGAGCCCATGAAGGTGAACTGCAGGCTGTCGATGATGTCGCTCGCATCCACGCCGACGCTGCTGCCGCCGGTCGCGGGGAAGCTGGTCTTGCCGCCGATCGATGGCAGGAAGGCGTAGATCGAGGCGCGGTACTGCCAGGCGTCAGCTGGCACTTGCGCCTGTGCGCTGCTGCCGATCAAGGTGCCAGCGCCAAGCAGCGCAGCAGCGAGTGCGGTGAAGGACTGATTTGTAATCTTCTTTGCCGTCATGTTCGATTCCTTTCCTTCAAGCACATTCCTGCACTTCGGATTGGGATTCGGGATACCGGACTTAGGATTCCGAGGGCACCGATCTCTGATCACTGATCACCGATCACCGATCACCAGTTAGCGATCACCGCGCCGGCGTGACGACGACGGCCACCGCTTCCACATACGTCGCCTCGACCCGATCGCCCATTGCAACGCGCTTGAACTGCTCGGGATCGGCCACCTTCAGGTTGACTGTCTGCTTGGGTCCGCGCAGCGTGACGGTCTGTGTCGCTGCGTCCAGGCCGATGACCTCGGCCATCACGGTCACCTTGCGGCCGGCCACGGCACCCGGGCGTTCGCCCGCCTTTGCAGCCTCGGCCATGCTGGACTCGGCGCGTGCGCGCGGCTCGGTGATGCCCTTTTTCAGTTCCAGCGTCAGGGCCTCGGTGTATTCGACGTTCACGCGGTCCGAGACCTTGATCTGTGCGAAGTTCTTGACCTCCGGGCCGGCGATCACGGTCGTTTCGCGGCCGTCCGGCCCTTTGAGGGTCACGGCTCGGGTTGCAGAATCGATGGCCACAACGGTGGCGACGGCCTTGATCCGCTGCACTGTGGTCACGGCGCCCGGCGCCTTGGTCACGACGGTCGAGGTCTGGGCTGCCACCGGCAGCGTTGCGCCAAAGGCGATTGCGGCCGCCACGGCCACGACAGACAGTTTCTTCATTGCGCGCTCCCTGAGTGGTCGCCGGCCGCCCTGCGGCCAGCGAGTCATGCATGACATGGCGCGAGTCGGGCTCGCGACGGCATGAAGACTGCGCCGCCATCTATTCAATGGCTATAGGTCTTTGGTCCTAGCGACGGGCTTGCCTTTCTGCGGGTCATTGCAGGCGCAGTGGTGCGTTGCAGGAGGCGAACTTCTTCGCCACGTCTGGTGCGCAACAGGACCGCGGTCCTTCGGGCGTTGACAACAACCGGGGCTTGGAGTCAGTTGCCAGGCGTGTTTGCAGAACGACGCTGGTCGCGCCTGCGCAATCCGGTCGCGGTCAAGTGCAGCGCGCACGAAGTGGGCCGCTCGGCCGCGTAAGGAGCTAGCCGCTGCTCAGGCGGGTCAGGCTGCGGTCGCGGTTGCGCTCGGCCACGCGTTCGAACAGATCGATGATGCGCAGCGTGCGGCCGTAGAAGTTGGGCTCTTTGCCCGGTGCGCGCTCCACCCTATGCGGCGCATCGCTTACCGCGTCGATCAGGAACTGCACTGCAGGCAGCACGTCAACGGGTGAGTCCTGCAGACGTACTGGCAGCACCAGGGCGGCGCCGAGCGACTGCGTGATCAGCGCCAGCTTGCGTTGGTGCGTGACCACCGCGCGGCGCGCCACCGAGTCGTGGCCGTCACGCTCGACCGCACGGCCGATCTCGGCATACACCAGCCGCGCGGCGCGGATCGCCGGGCGGCAGTTGCGCGGCAGCTCGGCAATGCCGTGCTCGGCGCGCTGGTATAGCTTGTCGGCGGCGGCGAGCAGCCGCGCGATCACGCCACCCAGTGCCTCGTTGAACACGGGGCGTGTCAGCCACGCATCGGGGTCGATGCCAGCCTCGCGCAACCAGGCGCGTGGCAGGTACAGGCGGCCATTGCGGGCGTCTTCACCCACGTCGCGCGCAATGTTGGTGAGCTGCATGGCAGCACCCAGTTCGCAGGCGCGCGCCAGCGCGGACGGGCTGCGCGTGCGCATGATGAGCGCCATCATGGCGCCGACCGTTCCCGCAACTCGCGCGGCGTACTCGTGCAGCTCGTCGAGGGTCTCGTAGCGCCGGCCCTGCGCGTCCCAGGCAAAGCCTTCGAGCAGTGCGTCGAGCAGCGGTTGCGGGATGTCAAAGTGATCGACCACAGCGGCCAGCGCTGCATCGGCCTCGAAGGGCAGGGGGGCGCCCGCGTAGATGCGGTTGAGCCGATGCTGCAGCTGCCCAAGCACGTTCTCGACGGGTTCGGACGGATCGCGCAGGTCGATGGCGTCATCGGCCACGCGGCAGAACGCGTAAAGAGCAGTGGCGGGCGCGCGCACCGCCGATGGCAGCAGCAGCGACGCGGCGAAGAAGGTCTTGGACCCGGCCTGCATCAACTGACGACAGGTGCTCTGGTCGAACGGCCCGTCGGGCATGGGCAGGGCCAGCGGCGCGCCGGCGGAGTTCACGAGGGCGAGGGTCGAGTTCTGTCGCATGTGAGGTCGGCCGGCAAGAAGGGATTGGTCGAGAAGCGAGTGCCTGAGCTGCCCTAGGCGGCCGCAAAGACCCGCGGGTCGGGAATCACCGTGTCCAGCGCCCGCGCCGACATCAGCACACCAGGCACACCCGCGCCAGGATGCGTGCCGGCGCCCACCATGAACAGACGCTCGATGTCCTCGCTGCGGTTGTGCGCGCGGAAGTAGGCGCTTTGCAGCAGGATCGGTTCGGCACCGAAGGCGGCTCCCTTGTACGAAAGCAGCCGCTCATGGAAGTCGCGTGGCGTGGTGATGCGCGAGGTGACGATGTGCTTCTCGAAGCCCGGCAGCACAGTGTCGTCCAAGCGCTTGGCCACGGCTTGGCGATAGGTCTCGGCCATCGTGGTCCAGTCGGTGCCGCTGTCCAGGTGCGGCACCGGCGCCAGCGCGTAGTAGGTGTCGCAGCCCGACGGCGCCATCGAGGCATCGGTGGCGGTGGGGCGGTGCAGGTACAGGCTGAAGTCGGCCGCCAGCACATGGCGCTTGAAGATGTCGGTCAGCAGGCCTTCATAGCGCGGACCCAGCACCATCATGTGGTGCGGCACCTCGTCGTAACGCCGGTCCAGCCCGAAGTACCAGACAAACAGGCTCATCGACATCTTCTGCCGGCCGATCTTGCGGTCGGTCCAATGGCGCCGGTGCTCGGGCGCGATCAGGTGCTTGTAGGTCCAGGAGGTGTCGGCGTTGGACACGACGATCGACGCAGGCAGGCTCTCGCCGCTTGCCAGCCGCACGCCGCAGGCCGTGGGCTTGCCGTTGCGCTTTTCCACCTGGATCTCGCGCACCTCGGCATTGCAGCGGATCTGCACGCCGCGTGAGTGCAGCAGCTTCACCATCGCCTGCACGATGGCCCCGGTGCCGCCCTTGGCCCAGTGCACACCCCATTGGCGCTCCAGTGCATGGATGAGGCTGTACACGCTGGTGACCGAGAACGGGTTGCCGCCGATCAGCAGCGATTGCAGCGTGAAAATGGTGCGCAGCTTGGGGTGCTTCATGCACTGCGCCACCAGCGCATGCAGGCTGCGCCAGCCGCGCAGCTTGACGAAGAACGGTACCGCATACAGCAGGTCGTTCATCTCGTTGTAGGCGATCGAGCCGAGCTTCTCGAAGCCGAGCTTGTACGCCAGCTCCGACGCGCGCATCAGCTTGTCGTAGCCGCCAACGTCCTGCGGCGAAATGCGGCCGATCTGCGCGCGCACTTTCTCCAGATCATTGGTGTAGTCAAAGGTGTCGCCGTCATCAAAGCGGACGCGGTAAAACGGCTCTACGGGCACCAGCGTCACGTCGTCGGCAAAGCGGCGGCCGGCCAGTTGCCACAGTTCCTCGAGGAAGAACGGTGCGGTGACGATGGTCGGGCCGGCGTCGAAGGTGAAGCCGTCCTGCTTCCAGACATAGGCGCGGCCGCCGGGGGCGTCGAGCTTCTCGAGCATCGTCACGCGGTAGCCGCGGCAGCTCAGGCGAATGGCAGCACCGAGTCCGCCAAAGCCGGTGCCAATGACGATGGCATGCGGCGCGTCAGGGCCGGGCAGGGCAGGTGCTGCGCTGCTGTCGCCCACGCCTGTGCTGCCGCCGGGTGCGGCGGGAGCATGAACCTGCTTCATTCGTAATCCTGCGTCGAGTGTGCCGCCATGGGCCACGGCACTCACTCGGCTCGCCCTTCAGGCAAGGGCGGGGTGATGAGCGCTGGCGGTTGTGGTGCGAGCCGCGGCTGGAACAGCACCTGGGCCAGTGTGACGACGGATGCGCCTGGTTCGATGCCTGACTTCAAAGTGTTGGCGTTGGTGACGCTGCTGGCCGCGGAGTTGGCGGCAGTGTTGGCGGCGGTGTGGGTCGCGGTGTTGGTCATGTGGGCGGTTGCCGGCGGTCCGTAGTGGTGGCCGTGGTGGGCCTCATGCGCAGCCCGCCGCCGCCGCGCCTGCATGGCCCAGCGCCACAGGCGGGTGGTGTCGATGGGCAGCACCAGCATCCAGTGCTCCACCAGCGCCAGCGCGAGAAAGCTCGCTACCAGGATGAGTCCGGCGACTTCGCCGTCGCTCAGGCCCGGATGCAGCGCCCGCACCACGAGCACGCCAACTAGCAGGGTGCCGCCGGTGATCGAGATCGGGAACAGCCAGTTCATGCCGGCCTTGCGAAAGAAGCTCTTCAGATACGCAAGGTGCTCGGGCAGGAACTCTTCCGACAGGTTGCGCACGCCGAGAAAGAGATTCAGCTTGGCGCTAGTGCGCATGAGCCAGAGTGCGAGGAAGGTCC
>JBIIZX010000307.1:0-4835 GCA_044346055.1 Burkholderiaceae bacterium
GTGGGCGAGCGAGATTTCGCCCGGCAGCGGATTGCTGCCGCCGCCGACGAGTGCCACCGCGCTGGCCGTGTGGTGCGGCGCGCGGAACATGCGCGTGGCCCAGCGCTGCGGCGCAAACTGCCCGACCAGCGACAGCACTGCCGCGGATTCGAGCGCCTCATCGGTCGACATCGAGGGCAGGATGCTCGGAAAGCGTTGCGCCAGCATCGTCTTGCCGGTGCCCGGCGGCCCCACCATCAGCACGCTGTGGCCACCAGCCGCGGCGATCTCGAGCGCGCGCTTGGCGGCCTTCTGGCCCTTGACGTCAAAGTAGTCGGGGTAGGTGGGGGCAGTGAGCCGCACGCTGGCGTGTTGCGGGACGATGCGCTTGGCCTGAATGTCGCCCGCGTCATGCGCCAAGTGCTCGACCACCTGCAACAGGCTCTTGGCGGGGAAGATCGAGATGCCGGCAACCAGTGCGGCCTCGTCGCCGTTTTCATCGGGCAGGATGAAGCCACGCGGCGGGCTCTTGTCGCCGGCCGCCTTGGACACGGCATAGGTCATGGCCAGGGTGCCGCGCACCGGGCGCAGCTCACCGGACAGGGACAGCTCGCCCGCAAACTCGTACTTGTCGAGCGTGCGCGCCAGGATCTGTCCGCTGGCGGCCAGGATGCCAAGGGCGATCGGCAGGTCAAACCGGCCAGATTCCTTGGGCAGTTCCGCCGGCGCCAGGTTGACGGTGATCCTTCGCATCGGAAACTCGAACTTCGAGTTCTGCAGCGCCGCCCGCACCCGCTCGCGCGACTCCTTGACCTCCGTGTCCGGCAGCCCCACCAGCGTGAACGACGGCAGCCCGTTGGCCAGATGCACCTCGACCGTCACTTCGGGCGCAAACATGCCCGACAGACCGCGGCTGCGGACGACGGCGAGGCTCATGAACGTGGCTTGGCGAGACGCGTGGACGACAAGAGACGGATGTTAGGCGACGGGGCTGCTCTGCGGTGGCGTGGGTAGTCCACCGGGCCCGCCTAATTCACCCGAGGCCACGGGAGTCAAACTCCCTCGCACCCGCCAAAGCGCTGGCGAACAGCTTGGCCGTGGCGGCCAACTTCAAGCACGCTGGCCGCAAACATCGGCTTGCCGAGGCAATTTGGCCTTGGTGCTTCTGGGCGCGGGGACTTCGACGTGAGCGATAGCATCCATTCGCGCCTTTTACACCTAACGGCACGACGCTCATCGCAAAACCCACAATGACACACACGCTCTACTACTCACCCGGCTCATGTTCGCTCGCACCGCACATCGTGCTTGAAGAAATCGGTCTTCCTTACTCACTCTCGCTCGCCTCGACGTCTGATGGAACGACCCGTTCAGAGGCGTTCCGCCGACTGAATCCGAAAGGACGTGTCCCGGTTCTGGTGAGCGACGACTTCGTGTTGACCGAAGCCCCGGCCATTCTTCTTCACCTCGCGCTCTCGAATTCCTCCGCCGGCCTTTTTCCGTCCTCCAGTGACGGCCTGGCGCGATCCGTCGAATGGTTCAACTGGCTGTCCGGAACAGTGCACTCGGTCGCCATACGCCAAGTGTGGCGGCCGGAGTATTTCACGCGCGATAAGTCACAGCACGAAAGCATCATCGCGATGGGGAAGGAAAACCTCGCATCCGCCTTCGCGCTGATCGACACCCGCCTGGCGCGCTCGGCATGGGGCGTGGGAACCGAGTACTCGACGGTGGATCCCTATCTGCTCGTCTTCTACCGGTGGGGCAACAGAATTGGCTTTTGCATGCGCGATCTGTACAGATCGTGGACGCAACATGCTTTGCGTGTACTTGATCGGCCCGCTGTCGGGCGGGCACTCATGCAAGAGGGAATATCGGTGTGGGAGTAGTAGTTCCAGATACAGGCAACGACGAAGCCAGGACGAACCGGCTTCTGCCGCCGGTACGCCTCGCTCCCTTCTAACCCAGTGCTCTGCCGATCAACATCCGCTGGATATCGCTCGTGCCCTCATAGATCTGGCACACGCGCACGTCGCGCCAGATGCGCTCGACCGGAAAGTCGGTCACGTAGCCATAGCCGCCGTGGACCTGGATCGCGTCCGAGCACACACGCTCGGCCATCTCGCTGGCAAAGAGCTTGGCCATGGCGGCCTCTTTCAGGCACGGCTGGCCGGCGTCGCGCAGGGCGGCCGCATGCAGCACGAGCTGGCGCGCGGCTTCGATCTGGGTGGCCATGTCGGCCAGGCGGAAGCTCACTGCCTGGTGCTCGAAGATCGGCTTGCCAAAGCTCTCGCGCTCCTTGGCGTACTTCAGTGCTGCCTCAAACGCAGCGCGCGCCATGCCCACACTCTGGGCGGCGATGCCGATGCGCCCGCCTTCCAGTGACGACAGTGCGATCTTGTAGCCCTCGCCCTCGTCGCCAATGCGATTGGCCGCCGGCACGCGGCAGTTCTCGAACAGGATCTGCGCTGTGTCGGACGAATGCTGACCGGTTTTCTCCTCCAGCCGCGCCACCACGTAGCCCGGCGTGGCGGTGGGCACGATGAAGGCACTCATGCCGCGCTTGCCGGCGGCCTTGTCGGTCACTGCGATCACGATCGCGTAGTCGGCGTGCTTGCCGCTGGTGATGAACTGCTTCACGCCGTTGAGCACGTAGTGCTCGCCATCGGCGCTGCGTTGCGCGCTGGTCTTCAGTGCGGCGGCGTTGCTGCCCACGTGCGGCTCGGTCAGGCAGAAAGCACCGAGTGCCTCGCCCTGGGCCAGCGGCACCAGGAATTGCTGCTTCTGTGCCTCGCTGCCGAAGTGGAGCAGGATCGCGCACACCGGGCAGTTGTTGACGCTGATGATGGTGGAGACGCCGCCATCGCCGGCGGCGATCTCCTCGAGCGCCACCGCCACTGCGGTGTAGTCCATGTCGGCGCCACCGTAGGCTTCGGGCACCGCGATGCCAAAGGTGCCGAGGTCGGCAAGTTCGCGCAGCGCGTCCTTGGGGAACGTGTGGTCGCGGTCCCATTTTGCGGCGTTGGGTGCCAGGCGCGCGGCGGCAAACTCGCGCAGAGCCGATTGCAAGAGGAGGTGTTCTTCGCGCAGCATGAGGGTGGTCCGGGCGGCAATCTTGCGATGCTATCGCCTGGGCCGCCTCGTCACCGAACCAAATGAAACGGCGACGCAAGCGCCGCCGTTGTTCGCACCTTGCGCAGTCTCTCAGTACGGTGGCCTCACAACCACAAACTGCGCACCCTGTGGCTGGTACCAGGTCTGGCCGCATTGCTGGTAGATCATCCCGCCATAGTTGACGGGCACACAGCCAGGCGGCGGCGCATTGACGATCGAACCGATGATGGCCGAGGTGACCGCGACCGTTGCCACCACGGCCGCCGCCGTGGCGACCGGGTGATAGTCGTTGTCCCAGCCGTTGTAGCAGCAGCCACCGCCGTTCTGCACGTTGACGTTCACGTTGCGATTGACGTTCACATTGTTGTTGTTGACGTTCACGTTCTGGCGGTTGACGTTGTTGACGCTCGTGCTGCGAACGTTGCTGGTGCGCGTGTCCGCCTTGATGTTGTTGGCCCGGGCCTGGTTGCCAGGCCCGTCGCTGCGGCCGCCTGCCTTGTTGCCAACCTGGCCCGCCGCGCCTCGGGCGTGCGCGGCGCGGTTCTCCCCGCCGGCAGCGTGGGCAGGCGGCATGGCCGCGAGGCTCGACAGCGCAAGAGCGACGAGGGTCAGTGCTTTGAATCCGTGCGTTCTCATCGGCGCTCCTTCAGTTGGTCTTGACCGGGATGACTTCGGCCTTGGTGCTGCCTGCGCGTGGGGTGTAGGTGAAAATTGCGTCGTTGAACGTCGGCTTCAGGTTCCAGGTGATCACGGACGCCGATTGCGGCCGCGCCTCGTCGGTGCGGTTGGTGATCACGATCTTGCGCGGCAGGGGCTGCTTGCCGCTGGTGATCCAGATCTGCCAGTCCAGCGCACCCTGGCGGATGGCATAGTGGTCGCACAGGTCCTTGCCGATGAAATCCTGCCCGGCGTTCATGGCGGATTCGATGTTGCCGAGCGGTGCCTGCGGCGTGCCGAAGCGGAACAGGTCGGCCAGCGGGATCTCGATCCCGAAGCGCTCCTCGAGCTGGTTGGCCATGTCGACCAGCGTGCCACTGAAGGCAACGCTCGAGTACGCCTTCTGTGCCGGCGACGCCAGCCAGACGGTGCTGCCGTTGAAGTGCAGCGTGCGCTGCGAGCGCGGGCTCGTCATCATGGCGCGCAGCTTGTTGGGCCGCGCGACGTCCAAGTCGGCGCGCGCACTGTGCTGCAGTTTCTGGCCGTCAGCCAGCACGCGCTCGCCGGTCACCTCGGTGCTCACGCTGAAGCGACGCAGCGTCTGCAGGTGCGCCCCCATATCCTTGAGCGCCTGGATGGTGGCGGGATCAACGGGATTGGCTGCGGGGGCGGCGGCAGGCGCTGATTTGGTGGGCGGTGCGGATGGCGGCGTGCCTTGCGCCTGCACGGCGGGCACGCCGAGCGCGACGACAAGCAACCCAAGCGTTGCAAGCGATCTCACGATGGACTCTCCCTTCGGGCCCTTGGCGGGCCATGTGTCTTGTTTTGCGGCCTTTGCCCGGACCGTTGCCGTGCACGGCCCCGCCGTGAGACGGAGTGCGTCGCCCGGCCAAGTCACCGAGCTCTTTCACGGTTGCGCGCTGAGTCCACGGTTGCACGCAGCGCAAAAACACCGGTGGCGCTGGCAATTGAACCAAGGTCTAGCCCGGATATTTCACCAGTATGAGGTCAGCGGCCACGTGCTTACGCGCGTTGTCAGAGGAGAACGAGGCCTGCAGACAACCGAGGATCGCCGATGCCAAAGT
>JBIIZX010000308.1:0-4831 GCA_044346055.1 Burkholderiaceae bacterium
CGGCCGCCGCGGCTGGCACGGTCACCACCATCGTCTGCGCGTCCGCGTGCAGGCCGGCCAGCCGCGTCATGGTGGTGGCGAACAGCGTCGCCAGGCCGGCAACCAGCAACGCGAGCACGATGAGCCAGGACGTTCTCATGGTCGGGCATGTCCCGGGGCGTGCTCAGGCCACCAGGGCCGAGCGTTCCGGGTGTCGGCGCAGGTAAGCCAGGACGTAGGAGCAGCGCGGCCGGACCTTCAGTCCGTTGCTCTCCGCAAAATCGAGCGCGGCCTTGACCAGTTGGCCGGCGATGCCGCGGCCTTCGATCGACGGGGCGACTTCGGTGCGGACCAGGTGCAGAACGTCGTCCACGCGCTGGTAGTCGCAGCGGCACAGCCAGCCCTCGACGCGAGCCTCGAACCGGTGCGCGTCCTCGTTATGGCGGATTTTTAGTGGCGCGTTCATGGCAGGAACATACACCGGCAGATGGCGTGCCCTGCGCGACACAGGGACAGCCGAACGGATTGTTGCGCGTAGTTCCCGATGACGCCAGCCGGCAGCGGGGATTCTGCCGGCCCGCGGGCATTGTCGGAGGGGGCGGTGCTCGCGCGAGGGTGCATTGCGGCTTGCACAAGCTGCGTGTGGCGTGAAGCTCAGGCCCCTTGTCAGCGCAAACCTTGCCCTGAAATGCCGCCTTGGTTTGTCGCTGATGGAGCGTGCCGTGAAGATCGTCTGACGTCCCTTGCTCTGGCTGGTGGCGGCCGCCACTGCACTGGCCAGCGCATCCGGCTCACTCGTGCTGGCGCAAACCGCCCAGCGGGCCGAACCACGCGCTGAGCCGCGCGCTGAGCAGAGAAGCGTCAGCCCGCGTGGCCCATTGAACGCCAGCGAGCAGTCGCTCGTCAGCCTGTTCGAGGCGTCTGCCCCTTCGGTGGCGTACATCACCACGCTGCAGGTGCAGGGCATGAGCGTCTTCGGGCAGGCACAGGTAGCGCAGGGAGCGGGCAGCGGCTTCGTGTGGGACGCACAGGGACATGTGGTCACCAATAACCACGTGGTCGAAGGCGCTAATCGGGTGGCCGTGCAGTTGGACGCGGGCGATCCGATCGAGGCGGACATCGTCGGCCGTGCCCCCGAATACGACCTGGCGGTGGTGCGCCTGAAGCGGCCGCCGAAAAATCTGCGGCCCATTCCCCTGGGAATATCCAAGGACATGAAGGTCGGCCAGCAGGTGATTGCCATCGGCAATCCCTTCGGCCTGCTGCGCACACTCACGCAGGGCATCGTCAGTGCACTCGAGCGCGAGCTGCCCACCGAAGGTTTCCGTGAAGTCGCAGGCGTGATCCAGACCGACGCCGCCATCAACCCCGGCAACTCGGGTGGACCGTTGCTCGACGGCGCGGGCCGGCTGATCGGTGTCAACACTGCAATTCGTTCGGCCAGTGGCAGCTCGGCCGGCGTGGGCTTTGCGATTCCGGTGGATCTGGTCAATCGCGTGGTGCCCTCGCTGATCGCGCGCGGCTATGCGCCGCTACCGGGCATCGGCATCGCGCCGTATCCGCCCGAACTGGTGGCGCGTGCAGGCATCAGTGGTGTTCTGATCCAGGGTGTCGGTCGCGGAACGCCCGCGGCCGAAGCCGGATTGCAGGCGGCCAATCCGCGCGCCGACGATTCGGGTGATGTGATCGTGGCCGTCAACGGCCGCCGCGTCGAGTCAGTCACCAACTTTGCTGTGGAGCTCGATCGCATTGGCGTCGACAACACGGCTGAACTGACCGTCGTGCGCGACGGCAAGGAGCGCAAGGTTCGCGTGCGCGTGGTCGACGTTGCGCCCAAGCGGCCGGTGCGTTGAACGCGGCCAAGCGCAGGAGGCTTGACTGCTCCTCCCATGCGAGGCTGGCCAGGTTCTCACTCGGCGCTCTCGGTGATCTCGGTGGTTCCTTCGCCCACCAATGAACTGAAAGGCGAACTAGCGGGCACACCGCGAGCACCGATACCACCGAGAACAGACGCTTTTTAGCGCCGGCCTCCGGCCGCACCGGGCCAGCCCGGCGGCAGGTTGGCGCGCACGGCTGCATCGGCTTCACGCCGTGGCGGCCGCGCTATCGTGCGGCCGGTGTTGCCGTTGGTGTTGCCATTGGCACGTGTGCCGTCAATGCGTGCGCCATTGGTGCGCGGCGTGGCAGTCGTGTTGCCATTGACTTCGCGGGCGGGCGCTGAGGCCGACTTGCGCGGCGGGCGCGGTCCGCCCTGCTCGGGCGGTGCCTTGCGCTGGTCCTGCTTGCCGCTCGTGCGGCCTGCGCGCTGACCACCACGCTCGCCGCGGACTTCACCACGCGCTTCACCGCGCCGTGGTCCGGTACTCCGGCGCGGCTGCTCGGTATCGGCGCCAGCATCAGAGCGCTGTGCACCCGGCACCACTGGCAGCGCCTGCGGTGCGGTGCCCTTTTCAAAGCCGGCGATCACCTCGCGCGGCAGCGTGCGCTTGATCAGCCGCTCGATGTCGCGCAGATAGCTCATCTCGTCCGGCGAGACGAGCGACAGTGCTTCGCCCTGGCTACCGGCGCGGCCGGTGCGGCCGATGCGGTGCACGTAGTCCCCGGGCACATTGGGCAGGTCAAAGTTGACGACGTGTGGCAAGTTGTCGATGTCGATGCCGCGCGCGGCGATATCCGTGGCCACCAGCACCTGCAGCTTACCGCTCTTGAACTCGGCGAGTGCGCGGGTGCGGGCGTTCTGGCTCTTGTTGCCGTGAATCGGCAGCGACGGCACGCCCGCCTTGTCCAGTTGCAGCGCGAGCTTGTTGGCGCCGTGCTTGGTGCGCGAGAACACCAGCACCTGGTACCAATTGCCTTCCTTGACCAGATGCAGCAGCAGCTCCGCCTTGCGCTTGGCATCGACCGCGATGATCCGCTGCGCCACGCTCTCGACCGTCGAGTTGCGTGGCGTGGCCTGGATGTGCTTGGGACTGTTGAGCAGGCCGTTGGCCAGATCGCGGATCTCGTCGGAGAACGTGGCCGAGAACAGCAGGTTCTGGCGCTTGGCCGGCACGATGCGCAGCACGCGCTTGATGTCGTGGATAAAGCCCATGTCCAGCATGCGGTCGGCTTCATCGAGCACCAGCACTTCGACGTGCGACAGGTCGATGGTCTTCTGACCATGATGGTCGAGCAGGCGGCCCGGTGTCGCGACGAGGATGTCGAAGCCCTCGCGCAGCGCGGCGATCTGCGGGTTGATGTTCACGCCGCCAAAGATGACGGAAGACTTGATGGGCGTGTGCTTGCCATAGACACGCACGCTTTCCTCGACCTGGGCGGCCAGTTCACGCGTCGGCGTGAGGATCAGCACACGGATGTGCTTCTTGCCCTGGCGCGGCGAGTCGAGCAGGCGCTGCAGGATCGGCAGTACGAAGCCGGCGGTCTTGCCGGTGCCGGTTTGCGCGCCGGCAAGCAGGTCATTGCCAGCGAGCACGGCCGGAATGGCCTGGGTTTGAATAGGAGTGGGGGTCGTGTAACCGACGTCGGCGACCGCGCGCACGAGCGCGTCGGACAAGCCGAGGCTTGCAAAAGACATGAAAGAGCTTTCGAGATGGGGCCGGCGGCAGCAGGCTGCCTTCAACGACCAGCGGAGTGAACCCGGCGAGAAACGCTTGGCTCCAGAAACTGGAGCGTCAGGATTGACGGCGGCGATGGTGATCGACTGAAGCGATCACGCTGGTCTCATGCCGCGTGAAACGAATAGTAACAGCCTTCAGGCGCGTGGCCGCAGCTTGCAGCGGCCAAAGATGAACGGCGATTGCGCCTTAGCTTGCCGCATCGAGGCTTGCCTGCAGTTTCTCGATGCCATCGAGCAGGCGCGAGAACTTGCTGCCATAGCGCGTGAGCCGGTACTCGACGCGCGGCGGCACCTCGGCGTAGATGCGCCGCTCGATAATGCCGAAGCGATGCAGCTTGCGCAGCCGCTCGTTCATCACCTTCTTGGACAGTCCGGGAATTGCGCGCTCGATCTCGCCGGGACGCTTGACGCCGCTGCGGATCGCCCCCAGCACGGCCAGCGACCACTTGCAGCCGACCATGTCCTCGACCATGCGGGCGACCGGCATCGCAGGCACCAGAAATTTTTCTGCCTTGGCCATCAACAAGAGACACCATTTTGTATCCGGGGCACCCTTTCGTACCTGCTTTGCAGCGCCCCACCGTGGCAAAACAATAGCGCTCCCCGATCATTTGAGGAGCGTTAATGAACACCACATCGTTGCGACTGGTCCTCGGTGCCATGTCCACCCTGATCGCAGTGCCAGCATTGGCAAGCGAGCCGCCCGCGGTCGCCTATCCCGAGGGCTATCGTGCGTGGACCCACGTGAAGTCGATGGTCATCGAGGACGGTCACCCGCTTGCTGGCGCCTTTGGCGGCATCCATCACATCTACGCCAATCAGCAGGCGTTGCAGGGCTACCGCAACGTCGCGCAGGGCAAAGGAAGGTTCCCTGATGGCGCGGTCATCGTGTTCGACCTGCTCGAGGCGCGGCGCGGTGGCGGCGCCGTTGAAGAGGGCGCACGCAAGGTGGTGGGCGTGATGGTCAAGGATGCCGCGAAGTACAAGACGACCGGCGGCTGGGGCTTCGAAGGCTTCAAGGGCGACTCGAAGACCGAGCGTGCCGTGGGCAAGGACGCTGAGGTGGCTTGCTTCAACTGCCATGCGCCGCAGAAGGCGCAGGACTATACGTTCAGCGGCTATCGGCCCTGAGAGCCTGAGAGTCTTTCGCTCATGCCCGCTCATCACCCCAAAACACCCCTGCTCGTCGTTGCAAATGCTCGCCATAGCCCGAGCTACGGCTGCGCTTTGCGCCTA
>JBIIZX010000309.1:0-4830 GCA_044346055.1 Burkholderiaceae bacterium
CGCAAGGAAATCATGGCGAGCGTGGACGCCTATAACAAGAGCGAGGCGAAGCCGAAGTTTTGATTCGTCTCGGGTGTACGCGATGGCTGCGCCATCGCACGTGCACCCTCGACGGCACGCGGTCCTGCGGTCCGCGCAGGGACTGATTTGGTATTGGCGTCTCGGGTGTACGCGATGGCTTTGCCATCGCACGTGCACCCTCGACGGCACGCGGACCTGCGGTCCGCGCGAGACTAATTGGATGCGCTCCCTTGGGAGCGGCCCGGCGTACGCGCATTTGCAAGGGCGACGATCGCCTGCGACGCGTGGCCGGAGCGGCGGCGACGGCGGCAGAAGCATGAATTTCCATGTGGTCGCTTGCGGGTCGTCTGCATCGCCTGCCTCATTCTCGGGCGCGGGTACGAGGAAAACGTTGTGTCGTTAGCCGCGCTGGTCCTCGTACTGCTCGCCGCGCTCTGCCACGCCGTGTGGAACGTCGCCGCGAAAAGCACGGGTGGCGATGCGCGGTTTGCGCTACTGACTTCGATCCTGGTCTGCGTGCTGTGGGCGCCGGTCGCGCTGTGGGTCGGGTGGGGCGTGGTGAGCGCGTGGGACTGGCGAGCGTGGGCGTTGGTGGTGGCCAGTGGGGTCGTGCACTCGACTTACTTCCTGACGCTGCTGCGCGGCTACCGCGCGGCGGATCTGACTGTCGTCTATCCGGTGGCACGCGGCACGGCGCCCTTGCTTACGGCGTTCGTGGCACTCGCACTGTTTGACGAAGCCTTGTCCACGCTGGGCGTTGCGGGCGTGCTCGCGATCGTGGCGGGCGTGTTCCTCATCGCGGGTGGCCCCGGGCTGTTCCGCGTGGCGCAAGGACGCACGGGAGCACGCGCGACAGTGCTGGTCGGCATTGGCTGGGGTGCCGCGACGGGTGCGCAGATCGCGGGCTACACGTTGATCGATGCCTACGCCGTCAAGGTGCTGCTGCTGTCTCCCATCCTGGTCGACTACTTTGGCAATCTCGTGCGGTTGCCCATCCTGTTGCCGCTGGTTTGGCGCGAGCGCGCGACGCTGCCGCGGCTCTGGCTGGCGCAGTGGCGCTCGGCCTTGATGATCGCCACGCTCGGGCCGATCGGCTATGTGCTCGTGTTGTTCGCCATGACAGCAGCGCCGGTCAGCGCAGTAGCGCCAGCGCGCGAGGTCTCGATGCTGTTTGCTGCGTTACTCGGCGGCACCTTGCTTCACGAGAAAGACATGATTGCCCGTGTCGCCGGGGCGGCCTGCATCGCGCTCGGCGTGGCCGGCCTCGTGCTCGGCACACACGCTGGATCGATCCACTAGACAATCAACGTCGGACGCGGAACGACCAGACGTTCAGCGCCAGGCCACTCAGCACGAGCCCGGCGCCGGCGAGCTTCCACCACAGGAGCGGCTCGCCGAGCAGCCATACGGCGCAGCTCATGCCGACGATTGGCACCAGCAGCGTGAACGGTGCGATCAGCGCGGCGGGGTAGAGCCGCAGCAGCCAGGCCCAGATGCCGAAGGCGAGCAGCGTCGTGGGCCAGGCCTGGAACGCGAGTCCGAGCCACTGCGGCGGGGCGAGGCGCAGCACGGTGGCTTGCATGGCAGGCAGACCGTCGATGGCGAGTGCGGCAACGGCAAGCGGCACACAGGCAAAGGCGCTGCCCCAGATCACGATCGATAGCGGTTCGCTCGCCGTGGCGTCGCTGCTGCTCATGCGCTTGACGATGAGGTTGGCCACCGACCAGGACAGTGCCGCCAGCACCACCAGCAGCAGCCCGAGGCGCGTGCCGCCCGGCAGATGCATGGCCACCAGCAGCACGCCCGCGCCAGCGAGCAGCGCCCCGAAGCCCTGTGTGGCTGCCGGCCGCTCGAGCGTCAGCAGTGTGGCCAGGCCGATGGTGAAGAACGCTTGCACCTGGATCACGAGTGACGACAGACCCGTGGGCATGCCAACCGCAATGCCGGCAAAGAGCAGGCTGAACTGCAAGGCAAAGGCAAACAGGCCATAGGCCGCCACTTGGCTCCAGTGCGCCTTGGGCCGCGCCACCAGCAACAGCGCCGGAAACGCCGCCAGCCCGAAACGCAGCAACGTCAGCGTCAGCGGCGGCACATCGTTCAGCCCCCAGCGGATGACGACGAAGTTGAAGCCCCACACCGTGACCATGAGGAGGGCGGCGGCGAGGTGCAGCGGCTTCATGAGTCGAGGGGATTCAGGATTCAGGATTCGGGATTCAGGTGTCTGCGGGCGCAAATGGTGTCCTGCGTCGGGCCTGATGCACGACGAAGCGGGCTTTGCTTGTTCATCCGCGGCTGTGCGCAATCCCTAATGCGCAATCCACTGGCCTTACTCCGTCCCCCCGAATCCTGACTCCTGACTCCCGAATCCCTCCTTGAACGCCCGATGCTCATTCAACTCTTCGATCGTATGCTCCACGCTGTCGCTCTCGCGCGCCACAAAGCGGCCGATCGCATCACGCATCTGCACGTCGGCAATCCAGTGCGCTGAGCGGGTGGGTACGGGGTCGAGGCCGCGGGCGAGCTTGTGGGCGCCCTGGGCGCCGCCTTCGAACACCGCCAGGCGACGCTCGATGGCGAAGTCGATCATCTGGTAGTAGCAGGCCTCGAAGTGCAGGCAGTCCACCGGTTGCAGCGTGCCCCAATAGCGGCCATACAGGCGCGTCGCATCGAATACGCCGAGGCTGGCAGCGAGCGGCACACCACGCTGCTCAGCGCGCACCAGCATCAGGTGCTCGGGCAGGCTCTCGCCCAGGCGCAGGAAAAAGTCGAGGTTCAGGTAGGGCGTGGACCAATGCGCGGCATAGGTCGCGCAGTAGCAGCGATGAAAATGCTCCCAGTCGGCCACCGTGATCTCGCTGCCGACCTTGCGCACCAGCCTGACGCCGGCCTCCTGCACCTTGCGCCGCTCGGCGCGGATCTTCTTGCGCTTGGGTTGCGTGAGCGCACCGAGAAACGCCTCGAAGTCCGCATACGGCTCGGCCCGGTTGTGCCAGTGAAACTGCACGCCCTGCCGCATCAGGAGCCCGCGCTGCTCCAGCAAGGCCATCTCGTGCTCGCGCGCAAACAGCACATGCAGCGAAGACCAGTGCTGCGCACGCGCATGCGCCAGCAGCGCATCGACGAGCGCACTGCGCGTTGGTGCGTCACGTGCCAGCAGGCGCGCGCCGCCCACGGGCGTGAAGGGCACGGCGACAAGGCCCTTGGGGTAGTAGCGCATGCCGTAGCGCTGGTAGGCCTCGGCCCACGCCCAGTCGAACACGTACTCGCCGTAGGAGTGCATCTTCTCGTACAGCGGTGCGGCGGCCACAAGTTCGTCGCCCTGGCGCAGCACGATGAATTGCGGCGTCCAGCCAGTGTTTCCGCCGACGCTGCCACTTAGTTGCAAGGCGTGCAAAAAGGCGTGGCGCAGCCACGGCCCGGCGTTCTCCCGCAGCACGAGCGCATCCCAGGTGGCGTGATCGATCGTTCCCAGGTCGCTCACAACCTGCGTGCAATAATCGTCTGACCCCAATGCCTTGCCTTCAAAGAGAGACCCAGTGGCGGGAATGACAGCCAGCGGTTCGTGCGTCCGCGTCGCTGTGGCGCAAATCAACTGCACCGTGGGCGACTTCGAGGGCAACAGCCGGCGGATTCTCGACATGGCCGCGCAGGCAGCGCGCGAAGGGGCCGATGTGCTCCTGACGCCGGAACTGTCGCTGTGCGGCTATCCGCCCGAAGACCTGCTGTTGCGGCGCTCATTTTACGGAGCCTCCGACCGCGCACTGCAAACGCTCGCCACAAAGCTGCTTGAATTTCCCGAACTGCGCGTGGTGGTGGGTCACCCGCTGCAGCGCGAGGGGCGGCGCTTCAACGCGGCCTCGGTCGTGCAGGGTGGCCTTGTCACCGGTACCTACTGCAAGCACGACCTTCCCAATTACGACGTCTTTGACGAGCAGCGCTACTTCACGCCCGACAATCGCCCGCTGGTGTTCGAGGTCAAGGGCACGCGCTTCGGCATCAACATCTGCGAGGACACTTGGTTCTCGTATGCACCGGAGGCAGCGCGCGCCCAGGGCGCGCAGGTGCTGCTGGTGCCCAATGCGTCACCGTTTCACCTGAACAAGCAGGAGCAGCGCCTTGCCACCATGCGCGGCAACGTCAGCCGCTTTGGCCTGGCGCTGGTGTACGCCAACTTGGTGGGTGGGCAGGACGAGCTGGTGTTCGACGGCGCGTCCTTCGTGCTCGACGGCAAGGGCCAGGTGACGCACCTGGCGCCGCAGTTCCGCGAGTGCCTGACGCTGGCCGACTTTGTCGACGGCGTGCCCCAGGCTGGCAAGGTTGACATTCAGGGGGAGGCCGAGGCGCAGGTCTATGGCGCGCTGGTGCTGGGCGTGCGCGATTACCTCGGCAAGAACGGCTTTCCCGGCGCGCTGATTGGCCTGTCCGGTGGTGTGGACAGTGCGCTCACGGTGGCTATCGCGGTCGACGCGCTGGGTGCCGGCAAGGTGCGCGCAGTCATGCTGCCTTCGCAGTACACCGCAGATATCTCGTGGATCGACTCACGCCAGTTGGTGGAGCGGCTGCAGGTGCGCTACGACGAGATGCCGATCAAGCCGGTGTTCGACGGCTTTCTTGCCACGCTGGCGCAGGAGTTTCGCGGCCTGCCGTGGGACACGGCCGAGGAAAACATCCAGGCGCGCATCCGCGGCACGCTGCTCATGGCGCTGTCGAACAAGCACGGCTCGATCGTGCTGACCACCGGCAACAAGAGCGAGATGGCCGTGGGCTACTGCACGCTGTATGGTGACATGGCCGGCGGCTTTGCCGTTA
>JBIIZX010000310.1:0-4828 GCA_044346055.1 Burkholderiaceae bacterium
CTCGGCCACGCGCGCATCGGCCATTGCGCGCGCCAGCGCGCGCGACCACGTCCACAGCAGAAATTCGCGCAGGAAGCTGTCCTTGGCCGAGCGCGGCACTGCGCGTCGCATCCAGCCGATGGCTTGGCGCGCCGCGGTCGCATTTGCGCTGCTGTCCAAGTGTTCCATGCTGCCGGCGAGCTTCTCTGCACGATCGACCGCTTTCTGCAGCAGCGGCTTGTAGGCGGCGGGCTCCTCGACGAACTGCAGCAGCAGGTTGAGGGCGTCGTCCCAGACCATGCCGAGCGTGTCGTTCGGCTGCGTGCTGCCAACACTGCTGACGGCCAGCCGCTCGAAAGCCTGCACCAGCAGACGGTGCATCAGGAAGTAGGCGCTCGGGTTCTTGATCGCGGTGGCAAGCAGGCTGCTTTGCACGCCCAGCATGCGCTGGCGGAACGCCACCGGTACCAGGTCGCAACGGCACATCGCATCAAACAGTGACGCCACCAGGTCAAAGGCCACGCGGCGCGGCACGTCCAGCAGCAAGTCGCGGATGCCGCTGCGCCATTGCGTGAACAGCTTCAGCTCCTCGGCGTAGTCATCGCCGGGGCGCGGTTGCGACAGGGCCGACAGGCCCGCGAGCGAGCCTGCCAGGCGCGCCTGGTCCTGGGCCTGGCCGTGGGCGTGCCGGTGATTGTGGCTGTCGTTGCGAAAGCCGCCGCGGTCATCGCGGCGGTAGTCACTGCGGTACTCGCTCCGGTGCTCGCTCCGGTACTCGCGATAGTCACCGTCATCGGCCTGCGTCTGGGCGAGCACGCCGCCCGGCACCATCATCAGCGGCAGCGCCGCGCCCGCTGCCAGTGGCGCCGGCATGCCAACCCGCCAGCCGCTGGCGAGCAGGTTGACCAGCAGCTCGATCAGGTAGGGGTCGCTCGGAGTGGCTGCAGGCAGTTGCGCAAGGTGGGGCAAGTTGGGCACCGCAGGCAGCATCGGTGCGCCGCGCGCAGCCAGCAGCAGCGCTGCTTCGGCTGCCGAGTGACCCGCTCCATGTCCGGCTACATGTCCCGCCGTGATGCCGCCGCCTGCTGCCGCGCGCGCGGCAGCAGGCGGTCCGTCGGCGCGCTGCCGCGGCCGGTGCAGCGGCGGCTCCTCGCCAAAATAGGTGTTGATGGCGTCGTAAATCAGCTTCAGCGGGCGAGTTGCTTCGAGGCCGATCGGCCGCAGCAGCGTCGTGGCAAGCTGGCCTTCGAAGCCACGCGCGGCCAGGGCCGCGATGGCGGCATCGATCAGCACGAAGGGTGCGAAGGGCGAGTGTGTCTCGGCGATCTCCTCGCAGCCCACCAGTGCGGCCAGGTTGCGATTGAGCAGCAGCAGGTCCTGCTCGACCACTGCGGCGATGGAGCTGGCGAGGGAAGACTTCTGCGCCTGCAGCTCGGTCTCCTCCACCGGCACCAGATCGAGTGACGTCTTGCCAGGTGCGCGCACCTGGCGCGCCGCCTGCTCCGACAGCAGTCGCGCGAATTGCGCCGAAACCTTGGTGCGGAAGTGATGACACAGCGTTCGGCCGAAGCTGTGCTCGCCCTTGCCGGCGCTGGCGCCGGTGGGGACATTGAATTTGAACGTCGCGCTGTTCAGCGCGACGTTGACCACATGGTCGAAATGCTCGGCGCGCGTGGCGAGCACGTCGGTCGCCAGCTGCAGGCAATGCTGGAACACAGGCTCCAGCGAGCGCGGCTGGCGACGCGCGGCAGTGCCCGCCGCGGTAGCGACGTGGACAGGGTGGGTGGGGTGGTCGCGCAGTGGCATCGGTCCGTGCCGCGCGCAAGAAGTCGCGGGCAGGGCAAGAGTGAGGGCAAGGTAAGAGTGAGGGCAAGGACGCTGCGCCGCCAGAGGCGCATGACCTTTGGCTTGCGCGCATGACGTTCGGCATGGCGATGCGACGGGGTTTGACGTTGAGGCCGCGCTTGCGGGGGCAGCGCGCGCTGCTTGCGCAAGCCAGCAAGGCGTGAAACCCGTCGCTCGATGGCGACGTGTGCAGTTGAGCGATCTAGTCGGGAATACGCTCCATCCATTGTCTTTTTTCTGTTTCGGCTCAAACACTTACGCCTATCAGTACAACCCCTTGACGGGGCCGCTACGGCCGTTTGTTGCGCTGCACCCGTCGCCCTCCAACGACAGATTCCGCCCTGTCTGCTGCGTTTGGTGAGCAGTGATAGTGCTCACTCTCGCGCCAGCGCTTGTCACAGTTAGCTGGCCCGGTCTGTGCGGAGTGGCGACCGCGGACTGCCCGCCTTCTGATTGTCTCGCCGCCCCCCTCGGCGTTTCGGTCGGCGGTGCAGCCGCCCTTTCCCCTCGATGAACACACAGACTCCCGCCGGGGACGCGCTGTCAACAGCCGTCCTGCCTCGCCGCGCTGCCTCGGTCGCCGCCATGACGGTGTCGCCTGCAGCCGCTGCGCTGGCGCGCTCGCTCGGCGTCCTGGTATTGATCGTTGCCTTGCTCGTCAGCGCGCCGGTCGCGCGGGCGCAGGGCACCTTTGATGTCGTGGCAGAACAAGCGCGTGCCCTGGCGGCACAGCCCTATCGCGCCCCGGCCAAGGTGCTCCCCCCCGATCTGGCCGCGCTCACCTACGACGGGCATCGCGACATTCGCTTCAAGCCCGAGCGCGCGCTGTGGCGCAAGGAGGGGCTGCCGTTCGAGGTGATGTTCTTCCACCCGGGCTGGCTGTTCGACACGCCGGTGCGTATCCACGAGGTGACGCCGCAAGGCACGCGCGAACTCACCGTGTCGGCGGACGACTTTGATTACGGCAAGAACAAACTGAAGCCAGCCGGCTGGCTCAAGCTCGGCTTTGCCGGCTTTCGCATCCACTACCCGCTGAACTCGGACAAGTACAAGGACGAACTGGCAGTCTTTCTCGGTGCCAGCTACTTCCGCGCCCTGGGCCAAGGCCAGCGCTACGGCCTGTCGGCGCGTGGGCTGGCGCTCGACACGGTGGACCGCGCCGACAAGCCCGCGGCCGTGCCGTTCGCCGGCGAAGAATTCCCGCGCTTTTCGCAGTTCTGGCTTGAGCGGCCAGCACCCGGCGCCGATCGCCTGACGGTGCACGCGCTGCTGGAGTCGCCGCGCTCCACCGGCGCCTACACCTTCGTGATCGTGCCGGGCGAAAGCACGGTGATCGAAGTGCGCTCTCGCATCTTCCTGCGCGCTGGCGTGACGACACTTGGCATTGCGCCGCTGACCAGCATGTTCCTGCACGGCGAGAACCAGCAGGACGCTGGCGACTTTCGCCCCGAGGTGCATGACTCCGACGGCCTGCAGGTGCTCACCGGCAGCGGCGAATGGATCTGGCGCCCGGCCATCAACCCGCACTTCGCGCGCCCGCGCGGCATCGTCACCACCAGCTTTGCCACCAGCAACCCGCGCGGCTTTGGCCTGATACAGCGCGACCGCGCGTTTGCGCGCTACGAGGACCTGGAAGCGCGCTACGAGCTGCGCCCGTCGGCGTGGGTCGAGCCGATCGGCCAGTGGGGCCCGGGCCGGGTGGAACTGGTGCAGTTGCCCACCGATGAAGAGATCCACGACAACCTCGTCGCCTATTGGGTGCCCGACGCAATGCCTGGGCAGGGCCAGCCGATCGAGCTCGCCTACCGACTCAGCTGGCAGATGAAGCGCGAAGCGCGGCCGCCGTCCTCCTGGGTCACGCAGACCCGGCGCGGCCGCGGCTATGGGCGCCTGGCCAACGGCGAAGAAAAGTTCGTCATCGACTTTGCCGGCCCCGGGCTCGATGCATTGGCCGCCGACGCCGTGGTCGAGCCCGTGGTCGATGTCGGTGCCAACGCCAAGTTGATCGAGGCCGTGGCCTATCGCAACGACGCCGTGGGCGGCTGGCGCCTGGCCCTGCGCGTGCAACGCACGGACCTGCAGTCCGTTGCTTCCACTGATTCAAGCCTTCCCTCCGCACAGCCCGCTCCGCTGGAGCTGCGCGCCTTCCTTCGCCATCAGAAAGACACGGTCTCCGAGACATGGACCTACCTGCATCCGACGCACTGACGCGTTTGCACGAGGGCACGCCCCGCAGCGCACCCGCGGCCCGCCCGGCGGACCTCGCGGCGGCGCGCCGCCGCCGGCTTGATCGCGAGCGCGACGCCGCCGCTGCGCGGTCAGCGCGCGAGGGCCAGCGCCCCCAGCGCAGCTTTCCGGCGCTGGTGCGCGGGCCGATGGTTGCCGCGCCGTGGCGCGCGCGGCCGTTCCATGGGCTGGCGCAAGCGCTGCTTGGCCGCGATGCGGGTCCGCAGCGCGCGCCGTCAGAGGCGATCAACGGCGCAAAGGCGGCGTGGACCGCGGTGGCCGCGCGCCGCCGCTCGGTGTTCATGGCGCTGATCGCGCTGTCCACGCTCGCCGCTGTTGTTGCGCTGTGGGCTGCCTGGCCGGCCGACGAGATTGGCGCGCTGCATGTCGTGGTGTTGGTGCTGTTCGCGATCCTGTTCGGCTGGATCGCCGCCGGCTTCTGGACCGCGATCACGGGCTTTGTGCTGCTGTTGCGCGGCGGTGATCGCCATTCACTGATGCGCAACCTCGATCGCTCGGAATGCATCGCGCCGTCGGCCCGTACCGCCATCGTGATGCCGGTGTGCAACGAGGACGTGGCCACCGTGTTCGGCGGGCTGCGCGCGACCATGGAGTCGCTGGCGGCCACGGGCTCGGCACAGCTGTTCGACGTCTTTGTGCTGTCGGACACGCGCCGGCCGGATCTGCGCGTGCAGGAAATCGCCGCGTTTAACGAGCTCAAGGCCGTTGCTGCCAATGAGGGTGCAGAAGGTGAGTCCGGACGCCTGTTCTACCGCTG
>JBIIZX010000311.1:0-4773 GCA_044346055.1 Burkholderiaceae bacterium
CCTGTTGCGCCACCTGTCCCAGCGCGCCAGCAAGCTGGGCATGCAACTCGTCGCCGCCCCGCAAACCGCCTGAAACCTACTTTGCAAATCAACCACTTGCGAGGTGTTTCTTAAGAGAGCCGGGATCGCTGCCCGCTTCAGTGATCATGCTCACACGCTCGGGCGGCGCGCCTGCCGAAAGTTGCCGCAGCGCGCGCGGATCGAGGATCTCGATCGCACCGCGGCCCAGCCGGACGAGGCCGCGCTCCTCGAAGTGCTTCAGCTGCCGGCTGACCGACTCGCGCGAGGCGCCCAGCGCCTGCGCCAGCTGCTCGTGCGAAGTGGCCAGGCGCTGGCCCTTGCCCAGCAGCATGGCAGCCAGGCGTTGATCCAGACGCTGGAAGCCCACGGCCTCTACCAGCTCCATCAGGCGCGACAGGCGGTCAGTGAAAAGCGCGAAAACTTCATTGCGAAACGGCGCATGCTCGGCCAGCAGCCGGTCGAACAGAACGCGGGGCAGCAGGGCGAGCTCGACGTCGGTGATGCAGTTGCCGTGCGCGCCATAGGGGTTGTTGCCGAGCATGCAGGCGGTGGACATGACGCAGCTCTCGCCGCTTTCGACGTCATAGAGAAGCAGTTCGCGGCCGTTGTCCAGCGTGCGCGTCACCCGCACGCGGCCATCGAGCACGATCGGAAAGCCTGGACAGGCATCGGTCGGGCGGAACACCGGCGTGCCGGCCGGCAGGCGCACCACGGTGAGGGCGCGCGCCAGCTCGGCCTCGAGGTCGGGCGGCAATTGCGCCAGCGACGGCATGGCCGCCTTGACGCGGGCAAGCAGGGCAGGATCGGCGGTGGTCACGGGCGCAAGTGTGGCACTGCGCTTTTGCCAGCACGCTCGGGGCGGCGCGCTTGCCTTGCGCCGCCTGAAGCGATGTCCCGACCGGCTACTGCGGTGCCTACTGCGGCTTCAGGTGCTTGGCGAAGAAACCTTCCATCGCGCCGTAGAACTCGAACTGGTTTTCCTCGTTGGCGAAGCCGTGGCCTTCGTTGTCCTTGACGATGTACTCGACCGGCACGCCGCGCTTGCGCAAGGCCTCGACAATCTGGTCGCTCTCGGCCTTGTTGACGCGCGGATCGCGCGCGCCTTGCGCCACCAGCAGCGGGGTCTTGATGCGGTCGGCAAGGAACACCGGGGACACCGCGCGCAGGAAGTCCTTGTCCTTCTCGGGGTTGCCGACCATCTCGTAGAACATCTCGCGCAGCGGCTCCCAGTACGGCGGAATCGTGTTCATGAAGGTGAACATGTTCGACACACCGACGTAGTTCACAGCGGCCGCGTACAGGTCGGGCGTGAGCGTGACGCCGGCCAGCGTGGCGTAGCCGCCATAGCTGGCGCCATAGATGCCGATGCGCTTCGGATCGGCGATGCCTTCTTTGATCAGCCAGTTCACGCCATCGGTGATGTCGTCCTGCATCGCACGGCCCCATTGGCGGAACGACGCCTCCCAGAACTTGCGGCCAAAGCTGGTGGAACCGCGGAAGTTGGTCTGGAACACGGCGTAGCCGCGGTTGACCAGGAACTGCACCTCGGGATTGAAGCCCCAGGAGTCCCTTGCCCACGGACCGCCATGCGGATTGACGATCACCGGCAGGTTCTTGGCGGGGCGGCCCAACGGCAGGGTCAGATAGCCGTTGATGACGAGCCCGTCGCGCGCGGTGTACTGCACCGGCTGCACGCGCGCCATCTGGTTTTCCTGCAGCCAGGGGGCGACCTGGCCCAGGCGCATCAAGGTGTCGGTCTTGCTGTCGTACACGTAACGCACGCCGGAGGTCCGGTCCGAGGTCGCCGCCACCACCATGCGCGTCTCATCGCGTGTGCGGCTCTGGATGCTGAGCTGATAGCCCGGCAGCCGCGCCTGCAGCCGCTCGAACACGCGTCGCGTCTCGCCTTCGAAGAAGTGGCGGTCGGCACGCCAGGTCTCAAACTCGGCGGTCGCCAGCGCCTTGCGCGCGTGCGAAAACGTCAGCGCGCCGACATCGACATCGGCGTGCGACCACAGCACCTCTTCCTTGCCGGTGGCCGGATCGAACACTGCCGCGGCTGCCTTGTCACGCCCGAGATTCGACACCACGTACAGCCGCTTGTCGTCGAAGGTGAAGAACTGCGGTTCGACCGACTCGCGGAAGTTGGTGGTCAAAATCGGCTTGAAATCGTCGGTCTCGCGCTCGCGATACAGCAGCGTGCGATTGACACCATCACTGGTGACCGCGGCCCGCACACGGCCGGCGTGATCGGGGAACCAGCCGATGATGTTGCCGGGGTTGCGCGCCACCAGCGTCGACTGCGCGCTGACGACGTTGACGCGGTACACGTCGAAGACCTTGGCATCGCGGCCGTTGTGGCTGATCAGGACATCGGTTGGATGGTCCTGCAGGTCATCGACCACGTTCGCGCGCAGTTTCTCGCCCGGCGTCAGGTCCTTGACCTCGCCGGTGCGGGCATTCACGGCGACCACGTGAAAGTTTTCATCGCCGCCGAAGTCCTTGCTGTAAAGCAGCGTTTCATTGCCCTTCCAGAAGTAGTTCGATATGTCACGAGCGGTCTCGCTGGTGAGGCGGCGGACCTCGCCGCGCGGCCCATCGGCGCCCAGTTCCTGCACGAAGATGTTGCGGCGACGCTCTGACCCATGCGGCTGCATGAACGACAGGTACTTGCCATCGGCGGAGATGCGAAAGTACGCACGGTCCGGGTTGCGGAAGAAGTCGCGCAGAGGCACCGCCGGCGGGATGGGCTGCGCCGCGGCGGTGGACAGGTCCAGGGGCGGAATCGTCAGTGCCTGCGCCGGCGGCTGCGCGGCGATGAAGCCGAGCGCGAGGAGCGCGGCAACAAAGGGGTGATGCCTCATGCGAGACTCCGAGGGCGGTTGAACGAGGCGCGCAGTCTAGGCAGCACGGCCCTGGCCTCCGGCCGAATGCGACGAACTGCGCCAAAGCGCGATGGACGGCGGGCTTTCCCGGATTGTCTGGCGCACGATCGTCGCCATCTTTCGTCCTTTGCCCAGCTCCCAGGAAGCCTGCCGATGAACACCTCCGATCAGAATGCCCTGCTCACCATTGCCCTGCTGGCGGCGTTTGCCGATGGCAGCAAGGGCGAGTCCGAGCGTGCCGAAGTCAAGCGCGTGGCCGAGTCACTCGGCGATGCGCAGGGCAGCGCCCAGGTCAACATGGCATCGCTGTACCAGGACGTGTTGCTCAAGCGCGTCACCGTGGCCAGCGCGGCCGCCGCGCTGTCGTCGCCGGAGCTCAAGCAGCTGGCGTTCGAGCTGGCGCTGGGCGTGTGCGACGCCGATGGCCTGCGCAATGAGGCCGAGACCAGGTTCCTGGGCGAGCTGGGTCAGGCACTAGGCCTGACCCAGCCGCAGATCGCCGAGCCGGCGGCCACGGCCGACGCGCTGGCGACCGTGCCGCTGGAAGACATCGTCGGCAAACCTGTGCCCGCGATCACGGCTGCAGGAGCCGCGGCGGCCGCCAGCGCGGCAGCCAGCACTGCAGCCAGCGGCCCCGTCGTTGCCAGTGCGCCTGCCGGAGGCGAAGCCGCACTCGACAAGATGGTCCTGAACTACGCCATCCTCAACGGGGCGCTCGAGCTGCTGCCGCAGTCGATGGCGAGCATGGCCATCATTCCGCTGCAGATGAAAATGGTCTATCGCATCGGCAAGGCGCATGGCTATGAGCTCGATCGCGGCCATATCAAGGACCTGCTCGCAACCATGGGCGTCGGACTGACGGGCCAGTATCTGGAGGATATCGGCCGCAAGGTGCTCGGCGGGCTGCTTGGCAAGGTGGCCGGGCGCATGGTCGGCGGCCTGGCGCGCGGCGCAACCGGCGTGGCGTTCTCGTTTGCCACGACCTACGCGCTCGGTGCCGTAGCCAAGCGCTACTACGCAGGCGGGCGCACGATGTCCACCGAGATGCTCAAGGACGCCTACACCTCGATGCTGGCGCAGGCCAAGGGGCTGCAGACGCAGTACGCGCCGCAGATCGAGCAGCAGGCGCGCACAGTCGATGTGAACCGCATCGTGCAGATGGTGCGGGCGAGCTAGCCCGCGCTGGACAGCCGCACTGCATAGATCGGGCAGTTTTGGCGCCCAAGGTCAGGCGCAGCACAGCGGCGCTACACAGTGGCGCTACACAGTGGCGCTACGCAGGCAGCGCTCCATAAGGCGGCGCGGAAGGTCGCGACGCAAAGCGGCAACGCGCAGCGGTCCTCTTTGGCATGCGCGCGGTCAGCAAGTGCGCGCCGCCGCGTTAGTGCCACAGGTATCCTCGCACCCATGTCTGACCTTTCCCGCCAGGAAGAACTCGCCGCGCGCTCGGCGCAGACGGACCTTGCACGCTATTTTGCCGGTGTGGCTCGCCTTTACGGCGACGCTGGCGCGCAGCGCCTGGCCGCTGCGCACGTTGCCGTCATCGGCGTTGGTGGCGTCGGCTCCTGGGCCGCCGAAGCGCTGGCGCGCAGTGGCGTGGGCACGATCACGCTGGTCGATCTGGACCACATTGCCGAAAGCAACACCAATCGGCAGATCCATGCGCTCGGCGACAACTTTGGCCGGGCCAAGGTCGAGGCGATGGCAGAACGCATTCATGCCATCAACCCCGCGGCGCGTGTGAATGCGATCGACGCGTTCGTCACCGCCGAGAACGTCGGGACACTGCTCGCCGGCGGCTTCGATGCGGTGCTCGATTGCATCGACGAGGTGCGGGCCAAGGCCGCGCTGGTTGCTGCATGCCGTG
>JBIIZX010000312.1:0-4763 GCA_044346055.1 Burkholderiaceae bacterium
CACCGTGACCAGCAGCGGTCGCAGCGTGCCGTGGCTGGCGGGCGATCGCCCGCTGGCCGATGCGCTCTTTGCCAGCGGCTCCAGCATCACCTTCAGCAAGACCTATGACCCGAAGGTGGAGAAGGCGCAGAAAGCCTATCGCGACGCACTGACGCACCACTACAACGGCGTCATGTTCTCGCGCAACACCGGCACGCTCGTGCTGGCCACGCTGGTGGCGCTGGCCATTGCGATCGGCAGCAGCATCGCCGGCGGCTCGCCGCTGCTGGTGACCGGCATTGCCGTCATGCTGGTGGCCGTGCTCTTCATCGCATGGCGCTTGATGCCGGCCTACTCGGTGCCCGGACGCAAGCTGCGCGACGAGATTGAAGGCCTGCGCCAGTACCTGGGCGTGGCAGAGCGCGCCTCGCTGGCGCGCATTCAGGCGCCAGAGCTCACACCGCAGGAGTTCGCCCGCATGCTGCCCTTCGCCCTCGCCCTTGGCGTGGAGAAGACCTGGGCGGACCGCTTTGCGACCGTGGCAGGAGCCGCCGCAGTCGCGGCGGCGGTCGACAGCTACTACCACGGCGACGACATGGACGGCTTCACTGCAAGTTCGCTCGGCAGCTCGCTCGGCGATCTCAGCTCGACCGTGAGTTCGGCGTCCTCCCCGCCCGGCTCGTCCTCGGGTTCGTCGTCGGATGGAGGTGGCGGCGGCTCCAGTGGCGGCGGCGGGGGTGGCGGCGGCGGCAGCGGCTGGTGAACGGTTCGGTTACGGCTTGAGCACGTTCTGACCTTGCCAGGCGGCCACGACGCCCGCTCCGATGCGACAGGCCGTGCGTGCTTTCTTCTTCGGCTTGCCGCTGGCGCTGCAGAGGCGCGATGGCCCCAATGCAGCGGCGCCCTGTGGCCCGTCCGAGCGTCAAGCGTTTGGATTGAACGGCCGGCCAAGCGAGGCCGGCATGTTCAGCCGGATCCAGCGCGGGTTGCGCGAGATGAGCGCCAGCACGAAGATGGTGGCCAGATACGGCGTCATCGACATCAGTTGCGGCGCCAGCTGCACGCCCTGCCCTTGCAGATACAACTGCACCATGGTTACTCCGCCAAACAGATACGCGCCAAGCACTGCGCGCGCCGGCCGCCAGGTGGCAAACACCACCACGGCCAGTGCGATCCAGCCGCGCCCTGCCGTCATGCCCTCGGACCACAGCGGCGTGTAGACGGTGGAGAGATAGCCGCCAGCCAGTCCCGCGCAGGCGCCGCCGAACATGAGTGCCGCCAGGCGAATCAGGCGCACCGGATAGCCGAGCGCGTGCGCCGACTCGGGTGACTCTCCCACCGCGCGCAGCACCAGCCCCGCGCGGGTGCGAAATAGAAACCAGGCCACCAGCACCGCGAGCAAGCCGGCGCCATAGACCAGCCAGTGCAGCGAAAACACCATGGGGCCGAGGATTGGCAGCTCGCGCAGCAGTGCAATGCCATCAGCGCCGCGCGCCGGCAGATTCTGTCCCGAGTACGGCAGGCCAATGAAGGCGGACAGGCCGGCACCGAAGAGCGCCAGCGCCAGGCCCGTGGCGTACTGGTTGGTCATGAGGCCGAGCGCAAAAACCGCGAACAGCGCGCCCAGCAGCGCACCGACCACCAGCGCCGCACCGAAGCCGAGCAGCCAGCTGCCGCTGGCATTCACCACCGCAAAGGCGACCACGGCGGCGACCAGCATCATCCCTTCCACACCGAGGTTGACCACGCCGCTGCGCTCGACCACCAGCACGCCGATGGCAGCCAGCAGGATCGGCGTGCCGGCACTGAGCGTGGCCGCAACCAGCGCAATCACGGCCGCGAGCAGCGCGTCCATCACGGCGCTTTCACTGCGACGACCGGCGCCGCGCGCCAGCGCAGGCGGTACTGGATGAAGGTGTCGCAGGCAAGCAGGAAGAACAGCAGCAGGCCCTGGTACACGCCAGTCAGCGCGGCCGGCAGACCAAGGCGCGACTGTGCCAACTCACCGCCGATGTAAAACAGCGCCATCACGATGCTGGCCGCCACGATCCCGCCCGGATGCAGCCGGCCCACAAAGGCGACAATGATCGCGGCAAAGCCATAGCCGGGCGAGATCGTGGGCGTGAGCTGCCCCACCGGCCCGGTGGCCTCAGCCGCCCCTGCAATGCCCGCGAGTGCGCCGGAGGTCAGCAGCGTGAACCACAGCACGCGCCGCTGCGAGAACCCGGCGTAGCGCGCCGCCAGCGGCGCCAGCCCGGCGACCTTGAGCTGAAAGCCAATGAAGCCGCGCGCCAGGAGCAGCCAGGCGGCCGCAGCTGCGGCCAGCGCCAGGACGAAGCCAAGGTTCAGGCGCGTACCGTCCAGGATGCGCGGCATGCGCGCCGGATCGGCAAACAGCGCGCTTTGCGGAAAGCCGAAGCCGGTGGGGTCGCGCCACGGGCCGTGCACCATGTAGCTGAGCAGAAACTGCGCGACGTACACGAGCATCAGGCTCACCAGGATCTCGTTGGCATTGAAGCGGTCGCGCAGCCAGGCGGTGATGGCGGCCCAGGCCATGCCACCGAGGGCAGCGGCCACGATCACCACAGCGACGATCGCCCCGGACGTGTCGCGCGTGGCCAGCAGTGCCACGCCGCCGCCAGCGAGCGCGCCGGCAATGAGCTGCCCCTCGGCGCCGATGTTCCACACATTGGCGCGAAAGCACAGCGCCAGGCCAACGGCGCACAGGATGAGCGGCGTGGCCTTGAGCAGCACTTCGCCCACCCCGCGCAGCGTGCGCAGCGGCTCGACGAAGAACACCTGCATCGCCGCCAGGGGTGACTTGCCCAGCAGCGCAAAGAGCAGCATGCCGCAGGCCACGGTCAGCGCCAGCGCAATGAGTGGCGACAGCCAGGTGAGCAGGCGCGAGGGCGCAGCGCGCGGCACCAGCGCCAACATCAGGCGGCCTCCGCCAGCGCTGCACCTTGCGCGCCGGGCCACAGACCTGACATCCAGCGGCCCAGCTCGTCGATGCTGATCTCGCGCGTGGCCACCGCGGGCGACAGCCGCCGCTGCGCGATCACCATCAGGCGATCGCAGATCTCGAAGAGCTCATCGAGCTCTTCGGACACCACCAGCACCGCGCAGCCTTGCAGGCGCAGTGCGATCAGCGCGTTGCGAATGGCAGCTGCCGCACCCACGTCCACGCCCCAGGTCGGCTGGTTGATCAGCAGCACGCGCGGCGCGCCGTCGATCTCGCGGCCGACGATGAACTTCTGCAGATTGCCGCCCGACAGGCTGTTGGCCTGCGCCTGCGGCCCGCTCGCTTTAACGGCAAAGCGCTCGATCACGCGCTGGGCCAGCGCCCGCATGGCGCGCGGCCGAATGAAGCCGCGCCGGCGCAGCGCATCGCCCGTCAGCAGCGTGTTATCCGCCAGCGACAGCGCAGGCACGGCGCCGTGGCCGAGCCGCTCTTCAGGCACGTAACGCAACCCGCGCGCGCGGCGCTGCGCAGGCCCCAGTGCGCCGATTGGCAGACCGTCGAGCGAAACATGTGCTGGCTGCGTGGTCCGCTCGCCGGCGAGCAGGGCGAGCAGCTCGCGCTGGCCGTTGCCGCTGATGCCGGCCAGCCCGAGGATCTCGCCGCTGCGCAACTCGAACGACAGCGCCGGCACGCCCAGGCCGAGCGCCAGATCCTGCACCACCAGGCGCGCCGCGCCGCCCGGTGCATCGTGGGCCGCGATCTGCGGCGGGTCGGCGCCGATCATCAGGCGCGCCAGGGCCTGCTCGCTCTCCTGCCGTGGATCCACCACCGCCACCACGCAGCCGCCGCGCAGCACCGTGCAACGCGTTGCCAGCGCGCGGATCTCATCGAGCTTGTGGCTGATGAACAGCACCGCCACACCGTCGGCCGCGAGCTGGCGCAGCGTGTCGAACAGCTTGGTGACCGCCTGCGGCGTCAGCACCGAGGTCGGCTCATCGAGGATCAGCAGGCGCGGCCGCGCCAGGAGCCCGCGCAGGATCTCCACGCGCTGCCGCTCGCCCATCGACAGGTCGTGCACGCGCGCACCCGCCTCAATCGGCAGGCCATAGCGTTCCGCCAGTTGCGACAGCTCCTGCGTGATCGAAGTCAGCGAGCGATCCGCGCCGAGTCCAAGGGCAATGTTCTCGGCGACGGTGAGCGTGTCGAACAGCGCAAAGTGCTGATGCACCAGCGCAATGCCCAGGCGCTGCGCCGCCGCCGGCGAGTCGATGCTGACCTGCACACCATCGAACTCGATACGGCCTGCGTCCGGCAGCACTTCGCCGACGATCACCTTCATCAGCGTGCTCTTGCCGGCGCCATTTTCGCCAAGGATGGCGTGGATCTCGCCTTGCGCGACGTGCAGCGACACAGCGTCATTGGCCACGACTGTCGGGTAGCGCTTGGTGATCTGGTGCAGCGACAGGCGGGCAGGCATGCGGGCTTTCGTAAGTCGCTAGCTTAAATGTGTTGGATGCGATGCCCTTCCGGGCGGCCCGCTTGCTGCCAGAGAAGAAGGCGGCTCACCACGACCGCCAAGCGCGTTGATCGAGAGCACCGCTGAGCGTGCGATGAGCGCATCGAACCAAGACGTCGTGCCAAGCGAACGTTGACACTTCCAAGAATGGCGCGCGTTGGCAGCGAGCGCGCCCGTCAACACCAAGCGCAACGCCTAGCCCGGATGTTTCACCAGTCACTGTTGTATGGGCCTGGTGGAGCAAGTGACCGTGCCATTTGGGCGTTTCTGATGGTGTAACCGGTGCATTGATGCGCTGCTGAGTCT
>JBIIZX010000313.1:0-4740 GCA_044346055.1 Burkholderiaceae bacterium
GGCTGACACCCAGACTCAGCAGCGCATCAATGCACCGGTTACACCATCAGAAACGCCCAAATGGCACGGTCACTTGCTCCACCAGGCCCATACAACAGTGACTGGTGAAACATCCGGGCTAGCCCGAAGTTCCCCCGCCGCACGGGGTCTCTGAGCGGCTAATCATCTGTGGAATCAACGAGTTGAGCATCATTTCTCCGTCGATTCTGTAGGCATGTTGTTTACTTGACATCCCATTGATGAATGCCTACATTTGCAGGCATGCATATTCATGTCGTCCCTAACCGCGGCTCGCCCCCCACTGTGCTGCTGCGCGAGTCCTACCGCGAGGGCTCCAAGGTCCGCAAGCGAACCCTGGCCAATCTGTCGAGCCTGTCGGCCGCTCAGATCGAAGGCATACGCGCCAGCCTGCCTGCGCGGCGAGGCCTTGCAGCCCCTCGCGCAGACCTTCGAGGCGATTCGATCGCCTGCTCACGGCCATGTGCAGGCCGTCGCGCTGACCCTGCAACGCTTGGGCCTGGCAGGCTTGGTGTCTTCCAAGCCGTGCCGCGAACGTGCTCTCGTGCTGGCGATGGTGGCCTCGCGCATCTTGTCCCCGCACACCAAGCTGGCCACCACCCGCTGGTGGCACTCGACCACGCTGCCCGAGGAGTTCGGTGTGGTGGACGCCGATGAGGACGACCTGTATGCGGCCATGGACTGGCTGCTGGCGCGCCAGGAGCGAATCGAGAAGAGCCTTGCCGCGCGCCATCTGGCACCGGGGGCCATGGTGCTCTACGACCTGTCTTCCAGCTACTTCGAGGGCACGTGCTGCCCGCTGGCTGGCCAAGCTCGGCTACAACCGCGACGGCAAGTCCGGCCTGCTGCAGGTCAACTACGGCTTGCTCACCGACGCACGCGGCTGCCCAGTGGCGGTGTCGGTGTACGAAGGCAACGTGTCCGACAGCAAGACCTTGATGCCTGCGGTGCGCCAACTGCGCGATGACTTCGGCATCGAGCAGTTGGTCATGGTGGGCGACCGCGGCATGATTTCCAACAAGGCCATCGACGAGTTGCGCGAAACCGATGGCGTGGGCTGGATCACGGCCCTCAAGAGCATGTCCATCCGCGCCTTGGTTGACCAGGGCCATCTACAGCTGGGCCTGTTCGACGAGGTCAACCTTGTCGAGCTGAGTTCACCGGATTACCCCGGCGAGCGCCTCGTGGCGTGCCGTAATCCGGAGCTCGCCAAGCTGCGCGCACACAAGCGCCAGGACCTGCTGATAGCCACCGAGCGCAACCTGGACAAGATCAAGGCCCGCGTGGACGCGGGCAAGCTCGTGGGCAGCGACGAGATCGGCGTGCGCGTGGGCAAGATCGTCAACCAATACAAGGTGTCCAAGCACTTCGAGCTCACGATTGACGACAACAAGTTCACCTTCGCCCGCAAGCTCGAGGCCATCACCGCCGAGGCCGCACTGGACGGCATCTACATCATCCGCACCTCGGTCCCCGAGGATCAGATGGACGCGCCGTCTTGCGTACGCAACTACAAGTCGCTTGCCCAGGTCGAGCGTGCCTTCCGCTCACTCAAGACCGTCGACCTGAAGGTCCGCCCGATCCACCATCGCAAGCCCGACCGGGTGCGCGCGCACATCTTCCTGTGCATGCTCGCCTACTACGTCGAATGGCACATGCGCGAGGCCTGGCGCGAGCTCATGTTCGCCGACACAAATCAAGCAGCCAAGGCAGCGCGCGACCCCGTAGCCCCTGCCCAGCGTTCGCAAGCAGCACAGAACAAGGCGTCCAGCCATACGCTGGAGAACGGCACGCCCGCACACAGCTTCTCGACCCTGCTCGCAGACCTCGCCAGCATCGTGCGCAACACTTGCCGAACGCCCAATGCCGCACTGGATGCGCCAACCTTCCAGGTCACAACCACGCCCAACGCAAAACAACGCAGCGCGTTCGAGCTCCTCAGGCAAATCCAAATGTAGGCAGTAAAAGGAACCCCGATCTCACGCTAAACCCACGTCGCCAAAGGACAAACTCGTTCGACGACTTCCGGAACTTCGGTCTAGCCACTTTGGCGTATCCACGGCGGCTCAACGTGTATCGACTTGTAGCAACTCTGCCGGCGGCTCCGAGATTTCTTGGGGCGCTTCGCAGCGGTGAGCAGACGACCGCTTAAGGGAAGATCGGGCGGCAGGTTCGTAGGCCAGTTCGTGGCCAGGTTTGCTTTCGAAGTCGGTTGTCGGTCAAAGACCACTTTGCGGAGCTACAACTCACAAACGCCTTCTTCAGAGATCCCTGCAAGCGACCGCCCAGGGGTGGCGGAGTCGCGTCGGAATCAGTGGCCGAATTGAATCGGAACGGTGGGCGCCGTTGGTTCGGATTACGCAAACGCACCTGATGCGCGGTCGGCACGAGCTCGATGAAGCCGCGCCGGTATAGCCGCGGCTCCGCCGCGAAGTACACGGCAGCATCCAGCACCAGTAGGCCATTGCCGACGAGCCCGACCAGCGAGGTCGTCGCGCTGCCTAGATGCGCGGCGCCGTTGCCGGCCGCCGCGTTTCCATCGATCCACTCGCGCATCTGCGGCGCAATGCCCCACTGCCAGATACGCGTTCTAAGCGCTTGCCACGCCCGCGCCAACTGCTTCGACAACTCGCCGACCTGTGTACGCACGGTTTCGCCAAAGAGCGCAAGGCTCCCGCCGAGCAGCGCCAACTTCAGCACTGCAATCAGCGCCTGCGCAACGCCTTCCGGCACCGGCAGCAGCCGACGCAGCTGCCAAGCGGTCATGCGCAAGGTCAGCGCCAGCACCGGCGAGGAGAACGCCGGCAGCACCACGCTCACGACCTGCTACGCCACGACGAGCACCGCCACCAGCAGGATCGCGCGCACCCAGGTGGGCAGGTGGACCGGTGGCAGACGTGCCGCGGCGGGGTGCGCGTCAGGGGAGGCGGAGCGCGGGCGCCGGACAAGGTGTAAGCGCTGGATGGTGGCCAGTGTTCGGTGAGCGGGCGGCGCTGCGGGACCGCATCGGCCCGTCCTACCCCGCGCCCAACGGCCGCGGCGCGCGCCTAGCCGCCTGCTGACCATACGACACTGAATCCCGCTTGCGCGGGCACAATACGACGACCGCTGGAGACCGATCACCGATCACCGATCACGGATCACGGATCACCGATCACCGATCACCGATCCCCATTAAGCTGCGCGCCTTCGCCGATCACGGATCACCAAACCACATGCAATACGTCTACACGATGCGCCGCGTCGGCAAGGTTGTGCCGCCCAAGCGCCAGATCCTCAAGGACATTTCGCTGTCGTTCTTCCCCGGCGCCAAAATCGGCGTGCTGGGGGTCAACGGTTCCGGCAAGTCGAGCCTTCTGAAGATCATGGCTGGCGAGGACAAGAACTTCGACGGCGAGGCGGTGCCGATGCCGAACCTGAAGATCGGCTTCTTGCCGCAGGAGCCGCAGCTGCATCCGGAAAAGACCGTCCGCGAGGAAGTGGAAGCAGGGCTAGGCGAGGTGCTCAACGCCAAGCAGCGGCTCGACGAGGTGTACGCCGCCTACGCCGAGCCCGACGCCGACTTCGATGCGCTTGCGGCCGAGCAGGCCGAGCTGGAGGCGATCATCGCCACCTCCGGCAACGACACCGAGCACCAGCTGGAAATCGCGGCCGATGCGCTGCGCCTGCCGCCCTGGGACGCCAAGATCGGCACGCTGTCCGGTGGCGAAAAGCGCCGCGTGGCGCTGTGCCAGCTGTTGCTGTCCAAGCCCGACATGCTGCTGCTTGACGAGCCCACCAACCACCTGGATGCCGAGAGTGTGGAGTGGCTCGAGCAGTTCTTGCTGCGCTTTCCCGGCACCGTGGTCGGCGTGACCCATGATCGCTACTTTCTCGACAACGCCTGCGAGTGGATTCTCGAACTCGACCGCGGCATGGGCATCCCGTACCAGGGCAACTATTCGGCGTGGCTGGAGCAGAAGGAAAAGCGGCTCGAGGTGGAGTCCAAGCAGGAGCAGGGCCGCCTCAAGGCCATGAAGGAAGAGCTGGCCTGGGTGCGGCAGAACGCCAAGGGCCGGCAGGCCAAGAGCAAGGCGCGGTTGCAGCGCTTTGAAGAGCTTTCCAGCTACGAGTACCAGGCGCGCAACGAGACCAACGAGATCTTCATTCCGGTGGCCGAGCGGCTGGGCAATGAGGTGATTGAGTTCATCGACGTGAGCAAGTCATTCGGCGACAGGCTGCTGATCGACAAGCTCAACATGAAAATCCCGCCGGGCGCGATCGTCGGCGTGATTGGCCCCAATGGCGCCGGCAAATCGACGCTGTTCCGGATGATCACCGGCAAGGAGACGCCAGACGCCGGCGAGATCAAGATCGGCCACACGGTGAACATCGCCTTCGTTGACCAGTCACGCGATGCACTGCCCAATGACAAGTCGGTGTGGGAGGCAATCTCCGGCGGAGCGGACATTCTCACCGTGGGCAAGTTCGAGATGCCGAGTCGCGCCTATATCGGCCGCTTTAACTTCAAGGGTGGCGACCAGCAGAAGATCGTGGGCCAGCTCTCCGGCGGCGAGCGCGGCCGGCTGCATCTTGCCAAGACGCTGCTCGATGGCGGCAATGTGCTGCTGCTGGACGAGCCGTCCAATGACCTTGACGTGGAAACGCTGCGCGCGCTCGAGGAAGCGCTGCTCGAGTTCGCCGGCACCGCCATCATCATCTCGCACGACCGCTGGTTTCTCG
>JBIIZX010000017.1:0-15888 GCA_044346055.1 Burkholderiaceae bacterium
ACCAGCAGCACCGGCGACCGGGCAGAACTGTCCGACGTGCCGGAGAACGCCAGTATCTGGCCGCATGTCACGTCGACGCGCGAGAACTGCCTCGGCCAGGAGTGCCCGCGCTTTGATGCGTGCTTCGTGATGAAGGCGCGGCGCGACGCGCTCGCAGCCGACGTGGTGGTCGTCAACCACCACCTGTTCCTGGCCGATCTGGCCTTGCGCGACGACGCCATCCGCGACTTCTTGCCGACCGCGGACACCGTCATCCTGGACGAGGCGCATCAGTTGCCGAAGATCGCCTCGGACTTTTTCGGGCGCGGCTGGTCGCTGTCGCAACTCACCGACCTGGCGCAGGACGCCAAGAGCCTGGGGCTGGCCAAGGCGCGCGATGGGGCTGACTGGGTGCGCCTGTCGCAGTCGCTTGAGCAAGTGGCGCGCGAGATACGCCTGCAACTGGCCAATGCTGGCGTTGCGCCCAACGTGCGGCTGGCACTTGAGCGGCTGCCGGCACGCGCGCAGTTGGCGGAGCACCTTGGCAAGCTCGAGGCGGCACTGCTGGCGCTGCGCGGTGCCGTGCAGGCCAACCAGGGCCGCGATGCTGAACTCGACGCGCTGGGGCCGCGGGTGGAAGCGTTGCGCACAGAAGTCGCGGCCTGGCCCCGCGCGCTCGCGGCGCGGCGCTTGGCTGCATCCGACAGCGAAGATCCCGCTGCGGTTGACAGCGTTGAGGCCACCGCCGAGGAGCGTAGCGAGGCCGAGTGGGTGCGCTGGGTAGCGGCCAGCACCTACGGCGCGCAGTTCCACGCCACGCCGCTGGCGCCCGGCGAGTCGTTCGCACGCATGCGCGAGCAGCAGACCCAGGCATGGATCCTGACCTCGGCCACGCTGACGCTGGCGGGGCGCTTTGACCAGTATCTGGCCGAGATCGGGCTGCCACAGGCAACCACGCAGCGCTGGGACAGTCCCTTCGACTTTGCGCAGCAGGGGCTGCTCTACCTGCCGGAGACGATGCCGTCCCCACTGGCCGCCGATTTTCCCGAGCAGGTGGCGCAGGCCGCCTGGCCGCTGATCGAGGCCAGCGGCGGGCGCGCCTTCGTGTTGTGCTCCACGCTGCGGGCGGTGGACCGGATTGGCGCGGCACTGCGCCGGATCATGGAGCGCTCGGGCGTCGAGTTGCCGCTGCTGGTGCAAGGTGACAGCACGCGGCGCGCGCTGATTGACAGCTTTCGGCGCGCCGGCAACGCCGTGCTGGTGGGTAGCGTGAGCTTCTGGGAAGGTATCGACGTGCGCGGCGACGCGCTGTCGCTGGTGGTCATCGACAAACTGCCGTTTGCGCCGCCCGATGATCCGGTGATCGAGGCGCGCAGCCGGCGCCTTAAGACTCTCGGCCGCAATCCGTTCACCGAGTACCAGTTGCCGTTGGCGGTGACGCTCCTCAAGCAGGGCGCCGGCCGGCTGATTCGTGACGAGCGCGACCGCGGCGTACTGGCGATCATGGACGATCGGGTGCTGACCAAGTCCTATGGCCGAACCGTGCTCGCCAGCTTGCCGCCTTTTACGCGCACCCGCAGCGAGGCCGAGGCGCGTGCTTTCTTCGTGCGATCGAGCGACTGAAGCGAGCCGCTCGAGGCGCGCGCTGGGCCTCTGTCATCAATGAGGGCCGTCGACCCGGCCAGTGGGCCCGGCGGGGCTAGCGCTTGGCGACGCGGTCCGGGGCGCGCGAGCCCGGAAAGTTCTGGTCCAGCACGCGCTGCGCATCAGCGCGCAGCTCGGGCATGTTGAGCGCCTCATAGGCCTTGACCAGCACGGCCAGTGCATCTTCAGCGGCCGGCGTGCCCTGAAACTCGCGCAAGGCACCTTGCGCGCGCTGGATCGCCGCCACGTAGGCACCGCGCCGCAGGTAGTAGCGCGCCACATTGACCTCGCCTTGCGCCAGGGCGTTGACGAGCCAGTTCATGCGCTGGGTGGCATCGGGCGCGTACTTGCTCTCCGGCCAGCGCGCCACCAGTTCCTTGTAGGCATCAAATGCCTCGCGCATTGCCTTGGGGTCGCGCGTGGTCGGGTCCAGAAAGCGACCGAACAGCCCCAGGTCGTCACTGAAGGTCGCCAGCCCCTTCAGGTACTGGACGTAGTCCGCGCTGGGATGATTTGGGTTGAGCTTGAGAAATCGTTCGGCCGCACTGATTGCCTGCGCCGACTCGTTTTCCTTGTAGTAGGTGTAGGCAATCTCTATTTGCGCCTGCTGCGCGTAGCGGGTGAAGGGAAAACGCGACTCCAGCCGCTCAAGCATCTTGCGCGCTGCTGCCCAGTTGCTGGACGACAGCTCGATCTGCGCTTCGCGGTAGATCCGCTCGGCATCCCACTTCGTTGTAGGATCTTTCTCCAACGAGCTGCAGCCGGCCACGAGCGCAACGGCGCATAGTGCGGCTGCCGACAGCCAGCGGCGCAGGCCACTGGCTGGGTCTGCGCGGCGCGCGCGCACGACGTTCAAAGCATCCCGCATGAAGCGATTCCGGTTCCGTGATGGCGAAGGCGCGCAAGTATATCGACGCGCCTGAGGGCGCTCGTCCCAAGCAGGTTGCTGCGGCGTCCCGGGCGCCGGTGACCGCCTCGGTGGACGAAGACACTCCAGTCGCTGCTACCACGCTGCCTGCCAATGTGGCGGACGGCATGGCGGATGAGCTTGTAGACGAAATAGTCGACCCCGACGACCTCGCCCTCGCGCCCGCCCCCGCGAGTGAAACCTTCCAACTCGTCGCCGGCGCCGACCAGGACGGCCTTCGTCTCGACCGCGCACTCGCGCTGCTGCTGCCGCAGTACTCGCGCAGTCGCCTGCAGCAATGGATCGAGGAAGGCGCAGTGCAGTTGAATGAGCGCGCACCCCGGGCGCGTGACACCGTGTTTGCCGGCGATCGCCTCACCCTGCTGGCCGCGCCACTGCCGGAGCAGACCGCATTCGCGCCCGAGCCCATGGCCCTGGACATCGTGCACGAGGACGAGGACATCCTCGTTCTCGACAAGCCGGCGGGCCTGGTCGTGCATCCAGCGGCAGGCCACTGGCGCGGCACCCTGCTCAATGGCCTGCTCGCGCATGACCCGGCGCTGGCGCGCTTGCCGCGCGCTGGCATCGTGCACCGGCTCGATGCCGACACATCGGGCCTGATGGTCGTGGCGCGCAACCTGCAGGCGCAAACGCATCTGGTGCGGCAGCTGGCCGGTCACAGCGTGATGCGCGAGTACTGGGCAATCGTGGCGGGCAGCGCACCGGCGGCCGGGACGAGCGAGGCCTCGATCGCGCGCGACCCACGCAATCCGCTGCGCTTTCGCACCAGCAATGCGCCGACGGCCAAGGACGCCGTTACGCACTTTCGTCTGGTCGAACTGGCCACCGAGGGTGGACGCAACTTCTCCTGGGTTGCCTGCCGGCTGGAAACCGGCCGCACGCACCAGATCCGTGTGCACCTGGAGTCGATCGGACATCCGCTTGTCGGTGACCCGCTGTACCGGCGCGGTCTGCCGAGCCTGCCCGCAACCGAGCCAGTGCCGTGGGCCCGCTTTCGCCGCCAGGCACTGCACGCGTGCCGCCTGGCCCTGGTCCATCCAGGGGACGGACAGCTGCGCACCTGGTTTCGCGCGCCGCCGGCTGATATGAGGGCGCTGATGACAAGCCTTGGCATGCGCGGCGGGCGCAAGCCGGTTGAAGTCTTCGACTGATGCAGTCGTTGCCACCCGACTGGGTCGTACCCGACTGGCCGGCGCCGCCAACCATCGGCGCGTTCATCAGTGCTCGGAGCGGCGGCCATTCGCAAGGCCCGTTCGGTGCACCTGCGGGCGGTGGCATGAACCTGGGCCTGAAAAGCGGTGACGACGTGGCAGTCGTGCAGCGCAATCGTGCCGAACTTTGCCGCTATCTTCCTGCCGAGCCGGTGTGGCTGTCGCAGGTTCATGGGACCGCGGTGGCGGTGGCGGAAGCGGGTGGCGCCACGGCCGATGCCTCGACCGCGCTGGCGGCCAATTTGGTGTGCGCCATCAGCATCGCCGACTGCCTGCCCGTGCTGCTGTGTGAACGCGCCGGGCGCGTTGTCGGGGCCGCCCATGCGGGTTGGCGCGGCCTTGCGGCCGGCGTCCTGCAGAACACAGTGCGTGCTATGCGTGCGAGGCTGGCGGCGCCGGATGCCCAGATCATTGCCTACATCGGCCCAGCCATTGGGCCGCAGCGCTTCGAGGTGGGCGATGACGTGCTGCAAGCGATGCAGGCGGCGCTGCCCGATGCGCAGCGCGCCTTCTTGCCGCTGCCAGCAAGGACCAAGTACCTGGCGGACCTGCCAATGCTGGCGCGCCAGGCGCTCGCGCAAGTGGGGGTGGTCGAGGTCTACGGCGGCCAGCTGTGCACGGCCAGTGATGCGTCACGCTTCTACAGCTTCCGCAGGGACAAGGTTACTGGGCGGCATGTCGCTGTGATCTGGCGCAAAGGCCAGGCGGCGCCGTAGCGGGCCGGTTTGACCCGCCTCTGGTGGCTCGCCACAATGCGCCAGCGTGTCGTCTCGCGAAGCACGACAACACCGAGCGCCGTCCAGGCGCCATAACTGCACGGAACTATAGGAGACATTGACCATGGCCACGCGCCGTGACGCGCCGGCTGCGCGCAAAACCGCCAAGGTTGTCGCTCGCAAGGCCGCGAGCCGCCGAACCGCGGCCAAGGGGTCGGCCAAAGGGTCGGCCAATGCCGCGCCAGCCAAACAGGTGAAGTCTGCGGGTGCCGCAAACGCTGGCCCTGCCGTGACCACGACCAAGGCTGCGACGAAACCAGTCGCGCCGATCTTTTTCGAGCCAGCGAAGGCGGCACACGTTGCGGCACAGGTCGCCGGGCCTGCACGCACGGTCGCCCCCGAGCAGTTCATGGCCGATATGGCCCAGCTGCCGACCCAGAGCTGGATGGAGATGTGGCAGGACATGGCAAAGGCGACCACGAGCACACCGGCGCAGTTGCCGCAGCTGCCGGCGATGTCGCTGTCTCCAGAGCGCCTGATGCAGCTGCAAGCCGACTACACCAAGCAGGTGACCGCGCTGTGGACCGACTTCTTTGAGCACCCCGAGCGCATCACCCAGCCGATCGGTGACAACCGCTTTGCCGACCCAACCTGGCAGCACAGCTCAATGGCCTCGATGTTGGCGCGCGCCTACCTGCTGAACGCTGAGACCATGCGCAAGATGGCCGAGGCGGTGCAGGCGGACAGCAAGACCAAGAAGCGCGTCAGATTCGCGGTGGACCAATGGGTGCAGGCCAGTGCGCCGTCGAACTTCCTCGCGCTCAACCCGAAGGCGCAGCAGACGCTGCTCGAGTCCGGTGGCGAGAGCCTGAAGCAGGGTATCCACAACCTGCTCACCGACCTGCAGAAGGGCAAGATCTCGCAGACCGACGAGGCCGCGTTCGAAGTCGGGCGCAATGTGGCGACCAGCGAGGGCGCGGTCGTGTTCGAGAACGCGCTCATGCAGCTCATCCAGTACAAGCCGCTGACGGCCAAGGTGTACGAGCGGCCGTTCGTGATGGTGCCGCCGTGCATCAACAAGTACTACATCCTCGACCTGCAGCCGCAAAACTCTTTCATTCGCTACTGCGTCGAGCAGGGCCACACGGTGTTCGTGGTGTCGTGGAAGAACCCGCACGAGCCCGAGGCCCACATGACCTGGGACGATTATCTCGAGCTTGGGCCGATTGCGGCACTCGAGGTGGCGCGCGAGATCTGCGGCGCCGACCGGGTCAACGCTCTCGGCTTTTGCGTCGGTGGCACGATCGTCGCTGCTGCGCTTGCGGTCATGTACGCACGCGGTGAAAAGCCGATCGCCAGCCTCACCATGCTGACCGCGCTGCTCGACTTCGAAGACACGGGCGTGATGGACGCGTTCGTCGACGAGCAGCACGTGCGGATGCGCGAGCAGACGCTGGGCAAGGGCGGGCTCATGTCCGGCAAGGACCTCGCCAACACGTTCTCCAGCCTGCGGCCGAACGACCTGGTGTGGAACTACGTCGTTTCCAATTACCTTGAGGGCAAGCAGCCGCCGCCATTTGACCTGCTGTACTGGAACGGCGATTCCACCAACCTGCCGGGACCGATGTACGCCTGGTACCTGCGCAACACGTATCTGGAAAACAAGCTCAAGCAGCCAAATGCGTTGCAGTGCTGTGGGCAGTCGATCGACCTGCAGCGCATCAAGGTGCCCACCTATGTCTTTGCGGCGCGCGAGGACCATATCGTCCCCTGGCACGCCGCCTATGCCTCCGCACGGGTGCTGCCAGGCTCCAATCGCAAGGACGTGCGCTTCGTGCTCGGCGCCAGCGGCCACATTGCCGGCACAATTAACGCGCCCGCCAAGAACAAGCGCAACTACTGGGTGACGGACAACAATGTCTTGCCGCCACAGCCCGATGCATGGTTTGCTGTGGCCAAGGCAGTGCCGGGCAGCTGGTGGCCAGATTTTTCCCGCTGGCTCGCCAACTTTGGCGGGGCAGAGAATCCGGCGCCTAAGAGCTACGGCAATGCCAAATACAACTTCATCGAGCCCGCGCCGGGGCGATATGTGAAGGAAAACGCGTGAGGGTTGCGATGTGAAAGGTGAAAGGTGAAAGGTGAAACGTTTCGTGAGGCGCCACCACGCAGACTTGTCCTTCTTTGCTATTTACTTTTCACTTTTCACGTTTCACGTTTCACTGTCTTCTGAAAAGGACCATCCATGCAGCAAGCAGTCATCGTCAGCGCGGTGCGTACCGCAATCGGAAAATTCGGCGGCGCGCTCGCGCGCATGCCGGCACCAGAGCTTGGCGCCATCGTCGTCAAGGAAGCGTTGGCGCGCGCCAAGCTTGACCCCAAGCTGGTCGAGGCCGTGATCCTCGGCCAGGTGCTCACGGCTGGCAGCGGCCAGAACCCGGCACGCCAGACGACGATCAAGGCAGGCCTGCCGCTGGAGACACCGGCCATGACGATCAATGTCGTGTGCGGATCGGGGCTCAAGTCCGTGATGCTGGCCGCGCAGGCCATTGCCACCGGCGAGGCCGATATCGTGATCGCCGGCGGCCAGGAGAACATGAGCCTGTCACCGCATGTCCTCATGGGCTCGCGCGACGGCTTTCGCATGGGCGATGCCAAGATGGTCGACTCGATGATCGTCGACGGCCTATGGGACGTGTACAACAAATATCACATGGGCATCACCGCCGAGAACGTTGCCAAGCAGTGGTCGATCGACCGCGCGCAGCAGGACGCCTTTGCACTCGCCTCGCAGCAGAAAGCAGCCGCCGCGCAGGATGCCGGCAAGTTCCGCGACGAGGTTGTCTCCGTGATGATTCCCCAGCGCAAAGGCGATCCGGTTGCTTTCGACACCGATGAATTCGTCAACCGCAAGACCGATGCCGCCGCGCTGTCGGTCCTGAAGCCCGCTTTCGACAAGGAAGGCTCGGTGACGGCCGGCAACGCCTCGGGCATCAATGACGGCGCTGCCGCCCTGGTGGTGATGAGCGCGGGCCGCGCCAAGGAACTGGGCCTCACGCCGCTGGCGCGCATCAAGAGCTATGCAACCACCGCGCTCGATCCGAAGATCATGGGCATGGGTCCGGTGTCGGCCTCGCGCAAGGCGCTCGAGCGGGCCGGCTGGCAGCCGGCGCAGCTTGATCTCATGGAGATCAATGAGGCGTTTGCCGCCCAGGCCTGTGCTGTGAACAAGGACATGGGCTGGGACACGAGCAAGATCAACGTCAATGGCGGCGCCATAGCGCTCGGTCACCCCATCGGTGCCAGCGGCGCCCGCATCCTGGTCACGCTGCTGCACGAGATGCAGCGGCGCGACAGCAAGCGCGGCCTGGCCTCACTATGCATCGGCGGCGGCATGGGGGTGGCGCTGGCTGTGGAGCGCTGAGAGCAAACGGTGAAATGTGAAAGGTGAAACGTGAAACGTGAAGTGCGAGCGGGAGGACCGGTGGGTTTTTCTCGTTTCACCTTTCACATTTCACGTCTCACAGCTGAATAGAACCAACGACACTGGAGACAGACATGAGCAAGGTTGCATACGTCACGGGCGGCATGGGCGGCATCGGTACCGCCATCTGCCGGCGCTTTCACGACATGGGCTACAAAGTCATCGCCGGCTGCGGCCCGACCCGTGACTTCGACAAGTGGCTGGCCGAGCAGAAGGCCACGGGCTACAACTTCCACGCATCCGTGGGCAATGTGTCCGACTGGGACTCGACCAAGGCGGCCTTCGAGAAAGTGAAGGCGGAGCACGGCAACCCCGACATCCTGGTCAACAACGCCGGCATCACCCGCGATGGCGTGTTCCGCAAGATGTCGCTGGACGACTGGAACGCCGTCATCAGCACCAACCTCAATAGCCTGTTCTGCGTGACCAAGCAGGTGATCGACGGCATGCTCGACAAGGGCTGGGGCCGCATCATCAACATCAGCTCGGTCAATGGCGAGAAGGGCCAGTTCGGCCAGACCAATTATTCGGCGGCCAAGGCCGGCATGCACGGCTTCACCATGGCGCTGGCACTCGAAGTCGCGAGCAAGGGCATCACTGTCAACACGGTGTCGCCGGGCTATATCGCCACCGACATGGTCATGGCCGTGCGCGAGGACGTGCGCGAGAAGATCATCCAGACCATCCCGGTGAAGCGCCTTGGCCGCGCCGAGGAAATTGGCTCGATCTGCGGCTGGCTCTCGACCGACGATGCCGGCTTCACCACCGGAGCAGATTTCTCCTGCAATGGCGGCTTGCACATGGGCTGAGCGTGCGCGGGGCGGCCATGGCGGGCGCGATGTTCCAACCGTCCGTCAAACCCCTCCCGGCGGTGCACCATTGAGGGGCTAGAATCTCCGCGCTTATTACGTGGACGTCCCTGCTGCGTCCGCTAGAGAAAGATCCGTCATGGCTGGCACGCGCCTCATCAAGAAGTACCCGAACCGCCGTCTGTACGACACCCAGACCAGCACCTACATCACGCTGGTCGACGTGAAGCAGCTGGTGCTCGACCAGGAGAACTTCCAGGTCGTCGATGCCAAGAGCGGCGAGGATTTGTCGCGGCAGATCCTGCTGCAGATCATCCTGGAGGAAGAGCAGGGCGGGGTGCCGATGTTCACGCCGCCCGTGCTGGCGCAGATCATTCGCAGCTATGGCAACGCCATGCAGGGGATGATGGGCTCGTATCTTGAGAAGAACGTCCAGGCGTTCATCGACATCCAGAAGAAGGTGCAGGAGCAGAGCCAGGTTTTCTACCAAAGCAACAAGATCGGCCCGGACATGTGGGCGCAGTACGTCAACATGCAGGCGCCCATGATCCAGAGCATGATGTCCAACTACATTGAGCAGTCGAAGAACCTTTTCGTGCAGATGCAGGAGAACATGTCCAACCAGGCGGCCAGCATGTTCAAGCAGTTTCCCTTCCAGCCGCCCGAGAAGAAATGACGCGCGCCCTTTGAAGGCGCATGACGCGCGTGCCGCGCTATGACTGCCGCCGCTGGCGGCCTATGACGGCGGTTGCCGCCGCCTAAGCTCACGCGGTCGGGTCGCTGTCGGTTCCATCACAGGCGCGCAGCGCCGTCATAGCGACTGAAGGTCGCGTCATTCATCATTGATTCAGTCATGCATCCGACCACGAAGCGCCGCGCGTCGCGTTCTGCCATTCCGACGATCGGCATGGTCTCGCTCGGCTGCCCCAAGGCGCTGGTCGATTCCGAGCGCATCGTCACGCAGTTGCGCGCCGAGGGCTACGAGATGAGCGGCAGCTATGAAGGCGCCGATCTCGTCATCGTCAACACCTGCGGCTTCATCGACAGCGCCGTGCAGGAGTCGCTCGACGCCATTGGCGAGGCGCTCGATGCCAATGGCAAGGTCATCGTCACGGGCTGTCTGGGGGCCAGGACCGAGGCCGGCGAGAACATGGTGGCCAAGGTGCATCCGAAGGTGCTCGCGGTCACCGGGCCGCACGCGGCCGACGAGGTGCTCACGCACGTGCACCGGCACCTGCCCAAGCCGCACGACCCGTTCACCGATCTCGTGCCGGCCGGCGGGATCAAGCTCACGCCCAGGCACTACGCGTATCTGAAGATCTCCGAGGGCTGCAATCACCGCTGCAGCTTCTGCATCATTCCGTCGATGCGTGGCGACCTTGCAAGCCGCCCGATCGGTGAGGTAATGCGCGAAGCGGAGAACCTGCTCAAGCAAGGCGTCAAGGAACTGCTGGTCATCTCGCAGGACACCAGCGCCTACGGCGTGGACGTGAGGTACAAGCTCGACTTCGTTGGCGGCCGCGCGGTGCGCACCCGCATGCATGAACTGGTCAAGGAGCTTGGCGCGCTGGCCAAGACTCACGACGCCTGGGTGCGCCTGCACTACGTCTATCCCTATCCGCACGTGGACGACATCGTGCCGCTGATGGCATCGGGGCAGGTGCTGCCGTATCTCGACGTGCCGTTCCAGCACGCGCACCCTGAGGTGCTCAAGCGCATGAAGCGGCCGGCCAGCGGCGAGCGCAACATCGAGCGCGTCAATGCCTGGCGCGCGATCTGCCCCGACATCACGCTGCGTTCGACCTTCATCGCCGGCTTTCCGGGCGAGACCGAGGCCCAGTTCCAGTACCTGCTCGACTTCCTGCAAGAGGCACAGCTTGATCGCGTTGGCTGCTTTGCCTACTCGCCGGTCGAAGGTGCCACTGCCAATGCGCTCGATGGCGCGCTGCCCGACGAGGTGCGCGAAGAGCGCCGCGCGCGCTTCATGCAGGTGCAGGCCGAGATCTCGCGTGCGCGTCTGCAGCGCAAGGCGGGCACCGTGCAGCGCGTGCTGATCGATCACCTGACGCCCAAGGGTGCAATGGGCCGCTCGACCGCCGACGCGCCCGAGATCGATGGCCTGGTGCACATCACCACGCGCCGCAAGCTCGCCGTCGGCTCGTTCATCGACGTACGGATCGATCGGGCCGACGAGCACGACCTGTTCGGCGTTCCTGCCTAGGAACGAAGCCCCGCGTTTTTTGCCTGTTCGCGCGGGGACTTTCGCTGACCTTCCGCAAACGCTACGCGCCATGCGCGGTGCTAGGCTCGCTTGATAATTGCAGGGAGCACAGCCATGGCACGTGAAGTCGTCGTCGTCAGTGCAACACGCACGGCAGTAGGCACCTTTGGTGGCAGCCTGAAAGACACACCGCCGACCGAACTCGGCGCGATCGTGGTGGCCGAGGCGCTCAAGCGCGCCGGTGTGGAGGGCGCTGAGGTGGGCCATGTGGTCTTTGGCCACGTGATCAACACCGAGCCCAAGGACATGTACCTGGCGCGCGTGGCGGCACTCAAAGGTGGCGTCAAGGACCACACGCCGTGCCTGACGGTCAACCGCCTGTGCGGAAGCGGCCTGCAGGCCATCATCTCGGCGGCGCAGACCATCATGCTGGGTGATGCCGATATCGCCATTGGCGGTGGCGCCGAGAACATGTCGCGCGGCGCCTACATCCTGCCCACGGCTCGCTTTGGCCAGCGCATGGGCGACGCCAAGATCATTGACATGATGGTCGGCGCGCTGCACGACCCCTTCGATGTGATCCACATGGGTGTCACGGCTGAAAACGTGGCGCGCCAATGGAGCATCACGCGCGAAGAGCAGGACGCGCTCGCCGTGGAAAGCCATCAGCGCGCCGCGCGCGCGCTTGCCGAAGGCCGTTTCAAGAGCCAGATCGTGCCGGTCATGCTCAAGAGCAAGAAGGGCGAGATCGCGTTCGATACCGACGAGCACGTGCGCGCCGAGGCGACAGTCGCCGACATGGCCAAGCTCAAGCCAGTGTTCGTCAAGGAAAATGGCACCGTGACGGCGGGCAATGCCTCCGGGATCAATGACGGCGCCAGTGCCGTGGTGCTGATGGAGCGCAGCCTGGCGGAGAAGCGTGGGCTCAAGCCCATGGCACGCCTGGTGAGCTACGGCCACGCCGGCGTGGATCCGAAGATCATGGGCATCGGCCCGGTGCCATCATCACGCAAGGCGCTCGAGAAAGCGGGCCTGACGGTGCAGCAGATGGACGTGATCGAGTCCAACGAGGCCTTCGCGGCGCAAGCCTGTGCCGTCATGAAGGAACTCGGTGCCGATCCGGCCAAGGTCAATCCCAACGGCAGCGGCATCTCGCTCGGCCACCCAGTGGGTGCCACCGGTGCCGTGATCACGACCAAGGCGCTGTATGAACTGCAGCGGATCAACGGACGCTACGCACTGGTGACCATGTGCATTGGCGGCGGGCAGGGTATTTCGGCGGTGTTCGAGCGCCTGTAACGCGACTTCGCATCTAGTCAACAACAGCGCGCCATGGCGCGCTGTTGTCGCTTTGAAGCATGGAGGCGAACTTGGCTCGGCTTGGTCCCACGTCCGGCGCAGCGCGGACACCGTCTGTGGCTTGACGGCAGCGCCTGAGCCGCCGCACAACTTGGAAATCAGCGTCGCCGATGAGCGACCGAGTAGGCGCGACGGCATCCTGCGCAGCCTGTCAATTGAATCAAAGTCATCAGCCCAACACGGGCGAGGGCGGTGCCGTTGTCTAGAATCGGCGCTGCGGCAGCCGATTGATCAGAGCGGTCGCACCAGACGCGGAGAAGAACAGATGCACAAGATCATCACGCGGCGCGCCTGGGGCGCGCTTGCTGCCTTGCTGTTTTCAGGAGCGGTCGCAGCGCAACCGGCCGACCGGATCTGGACCGGCTCCATCCTGACCATGAACGACAAGGCACCGCGCGCGCAGGCAATCGCGGAGCGGGGTGGCAAGATCGTGGCCGTGGGCACGCGCGCCGATGTGCTCAAGCTGCGCGGCCCCGCGACACAGGTGATCGACCTGAAAGGCCGCACCCTGCTGCCCGGGTTCTTCGATGCGCATGGTCACGTCACCATTGGTGGCCTGCAGGCACTGTCGGCCAACCTGCTCGCCCGACCGGACGGCGAGGTGAAGGACATGGCCTCCCTGCTGAAGACCTTGCGCGACTGGACGGCCGCCAACGACGCGGCGGTCAAGAAGGTCAACCTGATCGTCGGCTTCGGCTACGACAACTCGACGCTTGCCGAGCGCCGGCATCCGACCCGCGATGACCTGGACCAGATCTCGCGCGACATTCCCATTCTGCTGGTCCACCAGTCGGCGCACCTGGCCGCGCTGAACTCCAAGGCGCTCGAGGTGGTGGGCTTCAACGCCGACACGCCGGATCCGGCCGGCGGCGTCATTCGTCGCAAGGCGGGCGGCAAGGAGCCGGACGGCGTTCTGGAAGAGACCGCGATGCAGATCGCGGCGATGAAGCTGCTGGCGCAGGTTGGCGCCGAGGGCATGAAGACGTTCTTCAGGGCGGGTGCCGAGATGTGGGCGCGCTTTGGCTACACCACCGCGCAAGATGGCGGGTCGACTGCGCAGAGCGTGGCCGCCATGCGCCAGGTGGCCGCGGCCGGCGAGTTGAAGATCGACGTCGTGTCCTACGCGCTGCTCGCCTTGGACCGCGACTTCATCAAGGCCAATGTGCGCCGCGATTATCAGAACCGCTTTCGCGTGGCCGGCGGCAAGATCCTCGTGGACGGTTCGCCGCAAGGCTTCACCGCCTGGCGCGATCGGCCGTACTACAAGCCGGTGGGCAACTACCCGCCGGGCTACAGCGGCTATCCGTCCGCAATGCCGGAAGACATGGTCGAGCAACTGCTCTGGGCCTATGCCAATGACGTCCAGGTGCAGACGCACGCCAATGGCGAAGCGGCCAACGACGCGCTGATCGCCGCACTCACGGTGGCGCAGCTCAAGCACGGCCGCAAGCCTCTGCGCCCGGTGCTGATCCACGGCCAGTTCCTGCGCGAGGACCAGGTCGACGCGTACCAGCGGCTGAACGTGTTTCCCTCACTGTTCCCCATGCACACGTTCTACTGGGGCGAGTGGCACCTGAACCAGACCGTCGGGCCGCAACTGGGGCAGAACATCTCGCCGACGGGGTGGGTACGCAAGCGCGGCATGATGTTCTCGTCGCACCACGATGCGCCCGTGGCCTTCCCGGATTCGATGCGTGTGCTCGATGCCACGGTGACCCGCCGCGCCCGCGGAACGGATCGCGTCGTGGGCCCACAGCACCGGGTCGATGTGATGACCGCGCTGAAAGCGATGACGCTGTGGCCGGCCTACCAGCACTTCGAGGAGGACCGCAAGGGTTCGATCGAGGTGGGCAAGCTGGCGGACTTCGTGGTCCTGTCGGCCGATCCGACCAAGGTGCCGGCCACCACACTGGCACAGCTAAAGGTCACGGAAACCATCAAGGAAGGCGCGACCGTGTTCCGGCTCACGCCGCAGGCGCAGAAGAAGGCGGCGCTGTCCAGCGGCCCGGATCGCCGGGGTGACAACGGGTTTTCGCGCTTCCTGACGCAAATGGCGCTGTATGCGGATGTCGCCGCGCTGCCGCCGTACCTGCAGCAGCCGGGAACGATTGCCTACTTCCAGTCAGCGCCGCACGACAAGGCCTGCGTGGGTTGCGCACTCGACCACATGGTGGCCGCGATGCTCGAAGGCGCGCCCGCGCGCTGATCGAGCGCTGCCGGACAGGCCTTTGCTCAGGTTGCAGCGAAGAAGTTGAGAACGCCGTCCAGGGGTGCGTGATCGAGCGCCTGGGCGGCCTGCTCGCGCACCACAGGCTTGGCGCGGTAGGCGACCGACAGGCCGGCCGCCGTCATCATCTTCAGGTCATTGGCGCCGTCGCCGATTGCAATCGCCTGTGATGGCTGGCAGCCAATAACGGCACAAGCCTCGCGCAGCGCCTGCGCCTTGCCCTCGGCATCGATGATCGGGCCGCCACTCGGGCCTGTCACCTTGCCAGTGAGCTTGCCGCCCACTATTTCCAGCACGTTGCTGCGCGTGAAATCGAGCTGCAGGCGTTCGCGCATGCGGTCAGTGAAGAACGTGAAGCCGCCGGTGGCGAGCAGCACCTTGAGCCCGGCCTGCTGGCAGGCGCGCACCAGTGCCTCGGCGCCGTCATTGAGCTTCAACTGCTCGTCGTAGACCCGCTGCAACAACGCCGCATCGACACCGGCCAGCATCGCCACCCGCCGTCGCAGGCTCTCGCTGTAGTCCTTGATCTCGCCACGCATCGCCGCCTCGGTTATGGCCGCCACCTCGCGCCCTTTGCCTGCCAGCGCCGCCACTTGGTCCAGGCTCTCGATGTTGATCAGCGTGGAGTCCATGTCGAGCGCAAGCAGGCGAAAATCCGCGAGCCGCAGGGCCGGATCGACGAAGGCCGCGTCCAGCCTCCAGTAGTCGGCCAGAGCCTGCACCGCCTTGCGCGTTGGCGCGTCATGCAGCACGCCGCTGCAGCGCGCGGTGCGCGCCGTGAGCGTGATGCGCTCCGGCGCACAGACCACCTTGAAGGTGTCCAGCGCCTCCTTGCCCAGGCCGGGCCCCTGCAGGATGAGGTCTTTCATGGCGGCGCAGTTTAAGCTGCGCGTGCCGGTTGAACTGGTCGATGCATGCTGGGCCAGGCAAGCCACTCAAGTCGTGCCACGTTGACATCAGCCGAAGCTGTTCGTCTGCTGCGAAGGCCACAATTTGGCGCTCGTGGCGCTTCAGTGAAGTGCGACGAGCAAGACTAGGGACGGCGCATGTCCCTGCCACAACGAGTCCAGAGACAGCGCCGCAGCCGGTTCAGGCCTCAGCAGTACCGAGGCGTTTGAAACTCCGGTCGATCTCAAGAGGAATGCTTATGGACTCGAATGAACTCGAATACGTCGGCTTCTGGCTGCGTGTGTGGGCGGCGGTGATCGACAGCGTGCTTGTTTGCGTGCTGATCTTTCCGATCCTCACGGCGGTTTATGGAACCGCGTACTGGGACAGCGCCGAACTCATCCGCGGCCCCGTGGACTTTCTGC
>JBIIZX010000314.1:0-4735 GCA_044346055.1 Burkholderiaceae bacterium
TCCCCTTTGACGACGGAGGCCGAGATGCGCATAACGCCTTCCTGCTTGAGCCAGCGCAGGCACCAGTAGCGCTCCAGCCGCTCCTGAAACTCGGCGTAGTTGGCATAAGCCGCATCAAAGCTGGAGATGATCGCAAAGAGCTCGGCGTCGTTGGCGGCGTACGGGGGTGTCTGGCCACGCGCCGCCGCCACGATCTGCCGCTGGTTCACCAGGTCAACGTAGCGCCGCAGCGGCGAGCTGGACCAGGCATAGTGATCGACCCCCATGCCTTCGTGCGGCGCAGGCGTCGTGCTCATCTTCACGCGGCTCACACCCATAACGCGCCGCTGCGAGCGGTACACGCCCGCCACCTTGTGCTGCTTGAGCCACCCGCCCCAATGGCTGTTGGCAAGGATCATCAGCTCGGCGACGACGAGGTCCAGTGGCGCACCGCGCTTGCGCGGCTTGATGCGCACCTGCGCGTTCTCATCGGGCTCCTCGCCCTCAAACTCCAATTCAAAGCCGTAGTCGATGCGGCCAATCGGCTCGGGCCGGCCGCGCACCGCTTCGCGCTGGGCAAGCAGGGTGCGCGCAAAGCGCCACAGCAGAACGAGTTCGGCGCCATAAGGCGCATCGAGCTGACCCGCCTCCATTGCCTCTTGGGTGACCACCGCATCGAGCCGGTCGTGGCGCAAATTGGCGGCGATCTTCACCTGCTCCACGCGGGTTTCGCTCGCCGTGATGCGCAAGGCCTCGTCGATCTGCACGTAGAGCGACACCACGGGCAGCACGTCGCCCTCGTTGAGCGAGAACGCGCTGACCCAGGCCTCGGGCAGCATGGTGTGCTTCAGTCCCGGCGAGTAAACGGTGGACATGCGCGCCTTGGCCAAGATATCGAGCGCATGCTCGCGGGTGATGGTCACCGCCGGTGCGGCAATGTGGATTCCGATGCGCCAGCCGCCGTCGATGGGCTGGACCGAGAACGCGTCGTCGATCTCGGTGGTGGCTGAGTCGTCGATGGAAAACGCTTCCACGGCCGCGGTCGGCAGATCCAGCGGCAGTTGCGGCGCCGGCAGGTCGGGCGCAAAGCCGGTCCCGCGCGGAAACGTGGTGACGAGAAACTGGTCCAGGTGCCAGCGATAAGGCGAGGCGATGGCGCCGCGCGCCAGCAGCAGCGCAAGCAGGCTCATTTTCAGTTCATCGGCGGCCTGCTCCACCGCCTTGTACTCAATGCTCTGCTTATCTGGCTTGGCAACCAGATGCACACCTTGCGCCGCAATCGAGGCCGGCAGGCCGCCCGCCTTCAACTCGTCCACCAGTTGCTGCTTGAGCGCCTCCTGCTGGCGCTTGCGATCCACCGCAGCCAGTGCCTGCTTGAGAATCTCCGCCGACGCCGGGCGAAAGCGGCCGCGGCCCTTGCGATGAAAGTACACCGGGGCACCATGCAAGCGCAGCAGGAGGCTCGTGGCCTGCACCGGCGAGGGCGCAGCACCAAAGTACTCGCGCGCCAGATCCTCGAAGCCGAATTCATCCTGCGGCGCGCACTCCCACAGGAAGCCCAGGTCGATCTCCTCGGCAGCCGGCAGGGCATCCTTGAGCAGTTTTGCGGGCGACGGCTGCTCGAAGCGCAGCATCACGTGCGAGGCCTTGACCTTGGTGCGCTTGCCCGTGGGCAGCTCGACCTGGAACGAGGCGTCGGTGCCGGAGAGCACGGTGCCGGCCTTGAACGCGCCGTCTTCTTCAAACAGGAGATGCATCGGGCGAGCTTACCGGCGCAGGGCCGAACGGCGTTGTCACAAGGTGGCGGCAAAGCTGCGAATGCCGCGCAGCATGAGTTCCACGGCGATGGCGGCAAGTACGAGGCCCATGAGCCGCTCGAAGGCAACTGTCACGCGCTCTCCCAACCAGCGCTGCAACTCGTCGGCAAAGGCGAGGATGATCGCGCAGACGCCCATCACGACCGCGATGGCGATCACCCACTGCACCGACTCGGAGGGGCTGCGCGACACGAGCAGCAGCACGGTCGCGAGCGCCGACGGGCCGGCCAGTGCCGGCAGTGCCAGCGGCACGATGAACGGCTCACCGCCCGGTGGCAGCCCGTACACGCCTTCCTTGGTCGGAAACACCATGCGTATAGCCACCAGCAACAACACGACCGCGCCGCCCATTTGCAGGCTGACCTCGGACAAGCCGAGGAGCTTGAGAAACGGCTGGCCGACAAAGGCGAACAGCGTCAGCACGGCAAAGGCGATCACGCACTCGCGCAGGATGATCGACCGGCGCCGTTCGCGCGGTACATCACGCAGCGCGCTGATGAAGATCGGAATGTTGCCGAACGGGTCGCATACCAGCAGCAGCAACAGGACAGCGGAGACGAAGGTGCCGTCCATGGCTAGTTGACGACCAATTCCGTGCCACCACTCACCCGCAGCAACTCGCGCGGTGTGATCGGAAACACCGCGTGGGGCGTCCCGCCTGCGGCCCACACAACCTCGAAGCGCCGCAGCGAGGCATCGACGAAGGTGACCATCCGGGTGGCGTGCCCCACCGGGGCCACACCGCCGATTGCAAAGCCGGCGTGCTCGCGCACGAAGTCCGGTGTCGCGCGCTCGATCGGCTCGCCCAGCGCCGCCGTGACGCGCACCTCATCCACACGACGGTCACCGGCGGCGATCACCAGCACGGCGCGACCGCTCGCCGCCGCGCAAAAGATCAGCGACTTGGCAAACTGCCCGACATCGACGCCGAGCGCGTCGGCCGCTTGCCGGGACGTGCGCGCAGCCACCGCCAGCTCGACCACGCGGGCGCCGACACCGGCTGCATCGAGCACGTCCTGCACCCGCTGCGCCGAGGCCGGCAGCACGGCGGTCATACCGCCAGCCCGCCGGCGATCTCGATCACTGCGCCATTGATGTAGCTCGCCTCATCCGAGGCCAACCACGCATACAGATTGGCAACTTCCTCCGGCTGCCCGAGCCGCTTCATCGGCACGCGGTCGACCATCTGCGCCATCACTTTGTCAGGAATCGTGTGCAGGATTGGCGTCGCAATGAAGCCTGGGCACACGGCATTGGCGCGGATACCCTTCGGTCCCAGTTCACGCGCCCAGGTCTTGGCAAAGCCGATCACGCCGAACTTGCTCGCCGCATAGTTGCTCTGGCCAAAGTTGCCGTAAATGCCCACCACGCTGGAGGCATTGAGAATCACACCGCTGCCCTGCTCGACCATGGTGTCCACGACGGCCTGCGCGCAGTTGTAGGTGCCTTTCAGGTTGACCGCGATGACGCGGTCAAATTGCGCCTCGGTCATTTTCTGCAGCCGCGCATCCAGCGTGATGCCGGCGTTGTTGACCAGCACATCGATGCGGCCGTGCCGTAACTTCAGCGCCGCCACCATGGCATCGATGTCGGCGCGACTTGTCACGTCGACCCGATAGCCTTTCACGCGGGCGCCTTCGATGCCGCGCCTGACTTCATCCACCGCGGCATCGACCGCCTCCTGCTTCACATCCGCAATGGCGACGATGGCACCTTCGGCCGCGAACTTGCGCACGGTGGCCAGGCCAATGCCCTGCGCGCCGCCCGTGATGATACTGACCTTGTCGTGAAGGCGCCTTGCGGCGCCTGCAAGATTGCTCATCTGCCTCCCCCTCAAGACGCTTGTTCGATGCTTCTTAAATGCTTCTTTGACGCTTCTTGAAAACTTCTGCTTCTCGTACTGACGCCACGCCACGGCGTCAGGCCGCACTCATGCAGGCCGCACTAACGCAGCCCGCACAAATGAAGACCACCCTAATGAACACCGCAGAACGCCAGCACCGCGTCGACATGTTGCTCGAACCCGGTGATCTGGTGGTCCGATCCGTCGATGACGAGTTGCTGTGCCCCCTGGTACTTGCCGACCATCGTCCGGTAGTCGATCACATCGTCACCGGTGGCCGCCACCAGAAAATAGCGCTGCGGCTGCGTGATGGCCGGCGTGTCCAGTGCCAGCAATTCGTCCAGGTACTCGGGCCGCATGTCGATGCTCGCGTCGCTGAAGTACACCGGCTGCCGCCCCAGGTGCGTGCGCAGGTCATCGCAGGGGCGGATCGCGGGATTGAGCAGCACCGCCCGGCAGCCCAGTTGCTCCGCCAGCCAGGTGGCGTAGTAACCGCCCAGCGATGAGCCGACCACCGCGAATTGTTCGGAGCCGTCGTCGGCGCCTTTGATTGGCGCCGCTGCGGCGATGCTGCTGATCAGTTCTGCCGCCGCGCGTGGCGAGGCCGGCAGTTGCGGGCAAACAAAGCGCGCCTGCAACCCGCGCTGCGCCAGCGCTGCCTGCACCTGCTGCGCCTTCTTCGAATTGGGCGACGAGCGAAAGCCATGCAGGTACAGGATCATCGACCGGCCTTGGTTGGTAACGCGTCTTGACCTCGGTTCACTGGTGCTCCCGCCGCCAGCGCCGCCAGCAGCTTGCCGTGCACGCCACCAAAGCCGCCGTTGCTCATCACGAGCAGGTGATCGGCCGGCCGTGCCGCCGCTACCACCGCCTGCACCAGTGCATCGATGTCGTGATACGCCGCGGCGCGTTCGCCCAGCGGCACCAGCGCCTCGGCCAGGTTCCAGCCCAGGGCGTTCTTGCCAGAGCTCTCGCCATAGGCGAACACACGGTCCGCGCCCTGCAGGCTCGGCGCCAGTCGCGCGATCATTGCGCCGAGCTTCATGGTGTTCGAGCGCGGCTCCAGCACGGCGAGGATGCGCGCATCGCCCACCTT
>JBIIZX010000315.1:0-4682 GCA_044346055.1 Burkholderiaceae bacterium
GCTGGCGTGCTCGCGGTCGATGCTGGCCGCCATCGGCTCCACGCTCTTGCGCGACAACGGCAGCATCAACCCGGTGCAGTAGCCCTTCAGCCCGGCGCGTCGGTCCGCATGCCCGAGACCCGCGGCCAAGTGCTCCATGTATCGCTCAAACCGCTCGCTCGCACCCATCGTTCCTCACAAAAAGGACGAAGAAGTGCGTATAGTGCCTTGACTTTCATGACACAGTAAGACTAGCGGGCATACGCAAAACTTTCCTGCACGCGTTGCTGCAGCTTGCGCGCCTGCCGCAGCGCCTCCTTGAGCATGCGCTGGTCGATCTCGTTCAGGGCATACGGGTCAACGCGGTTGGCAGCGGTGGTCGCCATGTCGCCGACCCGTCGCTCCTGCGTGCGCAAACGCATCATCTGCAGGTAGTGAAAGGCGTCGATGGTGGCCTGCACATGGCGCGGCTCGGCGCCAAAGTGCGCGGCGGCCACGCGAATGCGATCGGCGGTGTTGAGCGCGCGGTCGCCCAGGGCGAGCACTGATGCGCGCGCCGCGTCGACGAAGATGCGGGTGCCGCGCGTCTTCAGGTCGATGGTGCCGGCGCGGCCCGGCTCGTCGTCGACGGCAAAGGCGCGAATCAGCCCGAGCGGCGGCTCGGTCTCCAGTGCATTGGCCATGAGCAGGCGCAGGAACAGGGTGTTTTCCTGCGTGTGCGCCAGCAGCCAGGCCTGCAGTTTGTCGACCAGCAGCGTGTTGCCGTACACCGCGCGCAGGTCAAAGAAGATGTTGGCCTGCAGCAGCGCCTGTGGCGTGGGCTCGGTGAGCCAGCGCATGAAGCGGCCACGCCACTCCTGCTCGCTCAGGCAGCACTCGGGGTTGCTTGCCATGATGCCGCCCTTGCACAGCGGAAAGCCGAGAGTGTCCAGTGCCTGGTTCACCTCGCGCGCAAAGCCCAGAAGCGCGCGGCGCGTGGCTTCGGTGTCGCGCGCTGCAACGTCATCGGCCACGCGGAACACGATGGCGTTGTCCTGGTCGGTCGACAGTGTCTGCTCGCCCCGGCCTTCACTGCCCAGCGCGATACAGCACCAGTCGATGCCAGCCAGCGGATGGTCGCACAGTGTCAGCGTGAGCGCCTGGCGCGTCAGCGCGTCGTTGAGCGAGACGATGGTGCGCGTGAGCGCCTCCGCACTGACGCCCTGCGCCAGAAGGTTGCGCGCGAGGTTGCGAATGTCGCCGGCCACGTGCTTGAGCGAGGGCACGCCGCGCGCCGAGCGGATTGCATGATGGATCTGCCGCAGACTCACGCGCTGCAGGGCGAACAGATCGTGCTCGAACACCGTGCCCAGCACGCGGCCGTGCTCGGTGACGATCACCTGGTGAAAGCCGCCGGCGGCCATGCTTTGCATCGCCTCGGCCGCGCTGGCGTCGCCGGGCAGGGTGATCGGGTGCTGCGTCATGACCTGCGCCACCGTGGTGGTGTCGATCGGCAGGTCGCTGAGCACCACGCGATCGCGCAAGTCATTGAGCGTGAACACGCCCAGCGGCTCGCTCGCCTCATTGACCACGATGATCGAGCGCACGGCGTTTTCCTGCATCAGGCGCAAAGCGGCGCGCAGGGTGGTATCGAGCGCGCAGGTGACAGGTGCAGCCGGCACCAGCTCGGCCAATGGCTGCGCCAGCGAGTGTTGATCGGCTGCCACTTGCGCATAGTGGCGCTGCAACTCGGCCAGCGACTGCTGCGCCAGCACGCCCACGGCTTCGGCGCAGTAGGCGGCAAACGGCGGCGACATGGCGCGCAGCGCGCGAAAGTCATCGACGCCGAGCTGATAGGCAAACACGTCAACCACCGCGCGATAGCTGCGCGTGGGCTGCCCGCCAGCGGACAGGGCACCGACCGGAAAGCACTCGCCCGGCCCCAACACGCGGTCCGGCATCGTGTCCAGCCCCGCCGCCTGGCTTGCCACATGGCCGGTTTGCAGGATGTGCAGCGGTGGAAACTGCGAATCACGATCGACAACGATCGCGTCCTTGGCAAAGTAAGCCAGCTTCAGCCGCGGAACCACAAACGCCAGCGCCGCTTCATCGAGCGAAGAAAACGGCGGATGCTTGGCAAAGAACGCCCGCACGGCGTCGTGCACGAGCGGCGGTGCAGAAGGAGCATTCATAGGCTTGGACTTCTGAGGGTCAAGGAGCAAGCAGACCGCAGAAAGAAAAAAGGGCCTTGACGCGAGTCACGGCCCCAAAGCTTTCCATGGGGGAGTCCAGAGGGGGCGGCGGAGCAGCCCCCTCTGCATCCTATGAAAAACGAGCTTTATCCATGCGCCACTCCGCCGACATTAATGAGCGTGTGCTTTCGCAGCCAAGATCCCCGTGTTCTGCCGGACATAAAGCTCGTCCCACATGTCCTCGGCGCGCTTGTCGCGGTACAAGAGGGAGCCAACGATCACCGCCAGGAAGCCCAGCGGAATGCTGATGATCCCCGGATTGCGCAGCGAGAAGAGCGGCTCTTCCAGGCCCACCAGGCTGGTGTTGTCGGTGCCGAACTTCTTCAGGTCGCCCTCGGCCTTGGCAAGTGCGGCGGATGCCAGCTTCTTGTCCTTCTCGGCCTTGGCCATGCGTGCCGCATCACCGGAGGCCAGCGCTTCTTCGAACGAGGCCATCTTGGCCGGTGCGCCGTCGATGACCTTCTGTGCAGCGGCCTTGATCGCCTTCGGATAGGTCATGTTGGGCGAGACCAGCACGAGACCGATGGCGGTCAGCGTGCCGATGATCATGCCCGCCACGATGCCGCCGGTGTTGCAGCGTTTCCAGTACAGCGTCAGCAGCACGCAGGGGAAGTTGGCCGAGGCCGCCACCGCAAAGGCCAGCGCCACCAGGTGCGCCACGTTCTGGCCCTTGGCGGCAATGCCGATCGTGATGGCCATGGCACCAACCACCAGCGTGGCAATGCGCGCGGCCTTGACCTGCTCCTGCGGCGTCACGTGCTCGCCGCGGATCACGCCCACGTACAGGTCATGCGCCATGGCGCTCGCTGCGGCCAGCACCAGGCCCGCCACCACCGCGACGATGGTGGCAAACGCCACCGCGGCCACGAAGGCGAGGAACAGGTTGCCGAGGAACGAGTCGGGTCCGCCGCCCACGTACTGCGCCAAGAGCGGCGCGGCCATGTTGCCGCCCGCGTCCACGCTCTTGATCATCGGTGCGCCGACATTCATGGCCGAGCCCATGCCCAGGAAGAGCGTCAGCACGTAAAAGCCGCCGATGATCGCCATCGCCCAGATCACCGACTTGCGCGCTTCCTGCGCGGTAGGCACCGTGAAAAAGCGCATCAGGATGTGCGGCAGGCCCGCAGTGCCGAACACCAGCGCCATGCCGAGCGAGATCTGGTCAATCGGCGCCTTGAAGTACAGGCCGGGCTCGAGGAAGCGCTGGCCGAGTTCTCCCGGCGTCATGTTCTTGGCGGCATCGCCGAGCAAGGCTGCCGTTTGCGCCTGGATCTTCGGATCGGACACCGCGGCCTGCAAGAAGCCGGGTAGCGAGAAGCCATAGGGCAGCCACACGAACATCACGAGCAGGATCGAGGCCGTCACCAGCAAGATGGCCTTGATGATCTGCACCCAGGTGGTGGCCACCATGCCACCGAACAGCACGTAGCCCAGCATCAGCACGCCGACCACGATCACCGAGATCTCGTAGTCGATGCCGATCAGCGTCTTGACCAGCACGCCGCCGCCGACCATCTGCGCGGTGAGGTAGAACGTGGACACGGTGATGACCGAGATGGCGCCGACCACGCGCGTTTTCTTCGGGTCGTTGCGATAAGCCAGGATGTCGGCCAGCGTGTACTTGCCGATGTTGCGGCATGGCTCGGCGATCACCAGCAGCACGGTGATGTAGGCCACCAGCCAGCCCACCGAGTACATGAAGCCGTCGTAGCCATACAGGCTGATCAGCCCCGCGATGCCCAGGAACGAGGCCGCGCTGAGGTAGTCACCGGCAATTGCCCAGCCGTTTTGCAGGCCGGAGACGCCGCCGCCGGCGGTGTAGAAGTCGGCCGCCGACTTCACGCGTTTGGACGCGATGTAAGTGACGAACATCGTGAGGCCGATGATCACGGCGAACACGGCGAAGGTCAGCCAGCGCCATTGCGCGCTCACTGCACCGGCCGTTTGCGCCAGGGCCGGAAACGCGACCAGCGGCAGTGCCAGCGCACCGGCACCCAGGTAGATGCTGCGTTTGCTGATGCGGCTCATTTGCTGGCTCCGATCTTCTCGGCGTCAGCCACCAGTTCGCGCGCCATGGCGTCGAACTCGCGATTGGCCGTGCGCGAGTAGTAAAACGCAATGCCCCAGGCGACGACGAACTGCGACAGCGCGAACACCAGCCCGAGGTTGATCGGGCCCCACACCTTGATGCGGAACGGCTGTGGAAAGTAGGCCGCGCCAATGGGCAGCAGGAAGTAGTAGGCGACCGAGAAGAGCATCAGCCGCAACAAGAAGCTCGTCTTGCGGGTGTGCAGGCGCTGGAAGCGCGGATCGGCGTCGATGGCGGCCCAGTTGAGCGCAGGCCGGCTTGCGTAGGTGGCGGACATTGTCCCTCCTAGCCCGGATATTTCACCAGTATGAGGTCAGCGGCCACGTGCTTACGCGCGTTGTCAGAGGAGAACGAGGCCTGCAGACAACCGAGGATCGCCGATG
>JBIIZX010000316.1:0-4674 GCA_044346055.1 Burkholderiaceae bacterium
AAGACGGTGAGCGGCAACTTGCGCCGCTCGAACTCGCGCAGGATGCGCCACACGCCCACGCGCGCGCCGTACTCGTAGATCGACTCCATCGTCATGTGCCGCGCCCGAAAGCTCGCTGCGCCGACGATCTCGGACAGGAACTGCTCGCTGCCCGCATCGCCATGCAGCACGTTGTTCTCGCCGCCTTCCTCAAAGTTGAGGACAAACTGCACGGCGACGCGGGCATTGCCCGGCCATTGTGGGTGCGGCGGATTGCGGCCGTAGCCGCGAAGGTCGCGAGGGTAGGCGTTCATCGGTATGGCGGACGTTAACGCCCTTCTTATGGGTTGCGTCGCTCAGTTCGCGCGGGCCGGCCGGCGTTCATAGTGATTGTCCCATTCCGAGGCTTCGACCAGCGCAAAGCCGTGCCGCAGGTAGAACGCGTTCGAACGGCTGCCTTTGAGCGCGGTGACGCGCACTGGCATCCCTGCAGCGTCCGCCGCGCGCAGCACTTCAGCCAGCACTGCCCAGCCCAGCCCCTGCGCCTGATGCGAAGGCAAAACGTACAGGTGATCGAGCACCAAGTGCGCGGGCCTGCGGCGCAAAACACACACGCCCACAATCGCGCCGTCACTCTCGATCACCTGCGTGTCTGAAGGCACAAATCCGTCGAGAAAGCGACGGCGCGCGCTCTCCAAGTCAAACCTGCCGACTGCTTCTAGGCTGGGCCGCATGGCCGCGACGCGCAGTTCCGCCAGTGGCGCTGCATCGCTTTCCTGTGCAGCGCGAAGCTCCACCTTCAATTGCTTCATCTCGCTTGCAAGTGACTCAATAGCGCAACCGGCTCAATCAGCCCAATTGACGAGTCCCGTGTAGGCCGTGAGCAGGATGAGACCACCAAAGACGATCCGATACCAGCCAAAGAGCACGAAGTCGTGGTTGGCGAGATACCGCAACAGCCAGCGCACGCACAGGAGCGCGGAAAAGAACGCGGCGACAAAGCCCACTGCGTAGTACGCGAGGTCGCCCGTCGCCAGGTCGGCGCGCGCTTTGTACAGCGAATACACGGTGGCGCCGATCACCGTGGGAATGGCCAGGAAGAACGAGAACTCGGTGGCGGCCTTGCGCGAGAAGCCAAAGAGAATGCCGCCGATGATGGTGGCGCCAGACCGACTGGTGCCCGGAATGAGCGCCGCGCATTGCGCCAGACCGATCTTCAGCGCATCGAGCGGGCGGATGTCCTCAATCGTCTCCACCCGGGCCAGCCGCCCGCCTTGCAGGTCGCGCTCGCCGTACAGGCGCTTGTGGCGACGCTCCACCAGCAGGATGACGATGCCGCCGATCACCAGCGCCGCAGCCACGGTGAGCGGGTTGAACAGCACCGTTGCGATGGTCTTCTTGAACAGCACGCCCGCGACTGCGGCAGGCAGGAAGGCGACCACGATATTGACTGCCAGCCGCTGCTCACGTGCGCTGTGCGTGAGACCCGCCAGCAGCGCAACCAGACGCGCGCGGTACTCCCAGCACACGGCGAGGATGGCACCGGCCTGGATGGCGATGAGGAACACCTCGCGCGTGGGAATGCGAAAGCGCAGCAAGTCCTCGATGACGATGAGATGGCCTGTACTCGAAATCGGCAGGAACTCGGTGAAGCCCTCGACGATGCCGAGGACCACGGCCTTCAGCACAAGGAGCAGATCCATTTTCTGGGATTGAGGATTGAGGATTGCGTCGGCTGGCAGTTGGCGCGGCGGCTGGAGCCTTGATGCTGCAGCCTATTGGCGGCGGATCATCGCAGGCCGCGCTGCGCGCAATCCTCAATCCTGAATCCTGAATCCTGCCCTACTTGGGCGCGATGTTCACGCGCAGCCCGCGATAGGTCACTTCGACCCCCGAGGCGCTGTAGGCGACATCCCCGCGGCGCAACTGATCCTCGATGCCAAAAAGCGGCATGTCAGGAATCGTCGTGCCCTTGCGGTCAGTTAGCTGCGTGAGGCCGAAGCTGAGCAGCCGTGGCACCCCGGTCAGGCGAACATCCTCGACACGCACCTCGCGCAGCAGCACCGTGGTGCCCGCCTCGTCCAGATCGGGCCGGCCACTGAGCGCCACCGCCAGGCCGATCGACTTGCTGCCGAACAGGCCTTCCTTGTCGCTCACGCCCGCCATCGACACGTTCCAGTCCAGTTGCAGGCGGCCCGAGACCGGCATGGTGGAGATTTCGGGCCGGCGGGCGTCGGTGCCCTTGAGCACCTCGAACAGGCTCGACAGATCGGTTTGCAGCCGCCGCTCCATCTCGTCGGGGGTGAGCGTGATCGAGGTCGGGCCGACCGTGGCGCAGCCGCCGAGCGCCAACAGCGTGGTCATGGCAAGGGCGCGCGAAAGCGACCGTAAGGGCGAACCAGAAACCAGCGCAGGCAGTGTCATGGCAGTCCTTCTATTCGTAGCGCAGCGCCTCGATGGGCAGCAGGCGCGAGGCCTTGCGCGCAGGGTAGAAGCCGAAAAAGACGCCGATGGCACCGGCAAAGCCGACCGCCAGCGCGATGGCCTGCGGCGTGATGTCCGTGTTCCAGTTGGCCAGCTGCGCAATCAGCATCGACGCGCCAACGCCGAGCAGGATACCGATCGCGCCGCCGATCATCGACAGCACCAGCGCCTCGACCAGGAACTGCTTGAGGATGTCGCGCCCACGCGCGCCCACCGCCATCCTCAGGCCGATCTCGCGCGTGCGCTCAGTCACGCTCACCAGCATGATGTTCATGATGCCAATGCCGCCCACCAGCAGGCTGACACTGGCCACTGCGCCAAGGAGCATGGTGAGCACCCGGCTGGCGGTCTCCTGCGCCTGCAGGATCTCGGTCAGGTTGCGGATGGTGAACGGCTCATCACCACCCGGCTGCACCCGCATGCGCTGCCGCAGCAGCTCGCGCATGCGCTCCTCGATCACCTTCATGTCGGCGCCATCGGCGGTCTTGACCGAAATCGAGCCGATGCGCTTCTGCCGCCCCTGCGCCTGACCGAGAACACGGTTGCGCGCGGTTGAAATGGGCAGCAGCAGGATGTCGTCCTGGTCCTGCCCCAGTGCATTCTGGCCCTTGCGCTCGAGCACGCCAACGATTGTCAGCGGCACCTTGCGCACACGCACCACCTGGTCGATCGGATCCACGCCCTCGCCAAACAGCTTCTCCGCCGTGGTCAGGCCGATGATCGCGACCTTGCCCGCGCCGTTGATCTCTGCTTCCTCGAACTGGCGGCCGGCCGCCAGCGGCCAGTCGCGCGCGACGAAGTAATCATTGGTGGTGCCGAAGTACTGGGTCGACCAATTGGCATTGCCCGCCACCACCTGACCCGCGCCACGCACCGCGGGCGCCGCGACCACCACGCCCTCGACCTCGCGCGCAATCGCCATCGCGTCTTCTTCAGTGAGCGTCTGCGCCGCGCCGGTGCCCAGCCGCACGCCACTCGCCGTGGTCGAGCCCGGAAAGATCAGGATCAGGTTGGAGCCCAGGTTCTTGATCTGCTCGCGCACCCGCTCCTGCGCCCCCGAGCCAATCGCCACCATCGCAATCACCGCCGCCACGCCAATGATCATGCCGAGCATGGTCAAAGCGGAACGCAACTTGTTGACGCGCAGCGCTTTCAGCGCGATGCGCAGGACGGCGAGGAAGTTCATTCTTTGAGTTGAGGATTGAGGATTGAGGATTGCGCTGGACCGGGCCGATTGCGAATGAGGAGGCAAGTTCGGTGCGGAGTGAAATAAACCACCGCTGAAAACAAGGGCGGGTCTTGCAGACGTCGATCGGAGAATCAAGCCGACCATGACGAAGCGGACATTGCACAATCCTCGATCCGCAATCCGAACCTTACGCCGCCTCACGCCCCGTCTCATACTGCGTCAGATCCGCTGCCGCATGGCGCTGCGCCTGCAGCACATCGCTCTTCACCAGGCCATCCCGGAAGGTGATGACCCGGCCCGCATAACGCGCGATGTCCTGCTCGTGGGTCACGACCACGATCGTCATGCCGTCGCGGTTCAGTGCCTGCAGCAGCGCCATGATCTCGAGCGACGTGCGCGAATCGAGTGCGCCGGTGGGCTCGTCCGCCAGGATGAGGGCAGGATCGTTGACCAGCGCGCGCGCAATCGCCACCCGTTGCTGCTGGCCGCCTGAGAGCTGTGACGGCTGATGATCCGCGCGCGCCGCCAGCCCCACTTGTACCAGCTTGGCCGCCGCCCGCTTGTGCCGCTCGGCCGGCGACACACCGGCGTACACGAGCGGCAATTCCACGTTCTCCTGCGCGCTGGTGCGCGGCAGGAGGTTGAACTGCTGGAACACGAAGCCGATGCGCTGGTTACGCACCAGTGCAAGCTCATCCGCGCTCTTGCCGGCTACGTCCTCGCCCGCCAGAAGGTAAGCGCCGCTGGACGGCCGATCCAAGCAGCCGATCATGTTCATGAACGTGCTCTTGCCCGAACCCGACGGCCCCATCACCGCCACGAACTCCCCGCGTTCGATCGACAGCGACACGCCCGCCAGCGCATGCACGACGCTGTCACCAAGCGTGTAGTCCTTGCGCAGGTCCGTGGTCTCGATGAGCATGGGAGTCGTAGCGTTGTTGTTGCCACCAGGAAGCTCGTGTGGCTTTGCCACGGAGCGGATCATTTCAGCGGCGGCGCAGTGCCTTCTCTGCAACGCCGGG
>JBIIZX010000018.1:0-15638 GCA_044346055.1 Burkholderiaceae bacterium
GGGGAGCGCGGCAGGCGCAGCGTCGGCGTTGGAGCGCGCGCGCTGCAGCCGCATCGGGCTGCTCGGTGCCGACACACCGGGACTGCGGCCATCGTTCCTGGTGGAGCCGGGCAGCCGCGTGCGGCGAGGCCAGGCGCTCTACTTTGACCGCCGCGCACCACTTGTGCGCTTCACTGCGCCGGCCGCCGGCGTGGTCACTGCCATCGTGCGCGGTGAGCGGCGCGCCTTTGTCGCGCTGGAGATCGCGCTCGGCGACGAAGACGCGGACGACAGCTCCAATCAGGTTGCATTCGTAAGCCGTGCCGCACTCGATCCGCAGCAGCCCACGCGCGAGCCGGTGCGCGCGCTGTTGCTGGAGTCCGGCCTGTGGCCGGCGCTGCGTCGGCGGCCTTTTTCGCACGTGGCGCCGCCCGATGAGACTCCGGCCGCGCTGTTCGTCACGGCCATGGACACGCGCCCGCATGCGCCCTGGCCCTCGGCCGCACTGGCCGGGCGCGACCAAGACTTCGGCCTGGCGCTGCGCGCGCTGGCGCAACTGACCGATGGCCCGCTCATCGTGTGCGCCTCGCCCGCCACGGTGCTGCAACTGCCGGCAGTGCCGCGGCTGCGCGTGGAGCACTTCGTCGGCCCACATCCGGCCGGCAGTGTCGGCTGGCACATCCACACGCTGCAGCCGGCGGACCTGGCGCGGCCGGTGTGGCACATCAGCTATGCCGATGCGCTGGCGATCGGGCAGCTCATTCGCACCGGCCGGCTGGAGGTCGAGCGCAGCATCACGCTGGCCGGCCCCGGCGTGCTGCGGCCGCGCGCACTGCGCGTGCGGCAGGGGGCGGCGATTGATGAGCTGGTGCGCGATGAACTCGCGCCCGGCGCGCAGCGCGTGATCTCGGGCTCGGTGCTGGACGGGCGTATGGCTGCTGCGCCGGACGCTTATCTCGGCCGCTACCACCTGCAGGTCAGCGTGCTGCCCGAGGGCGGCGCCCGGCAGCTGTTCGGCTGGATCGCACCGGGTGCGGATCGCTTTTCGGTGAGCCGCGTGGTGCTGGGCGCCCTGCGCGGCGGCAGTGTCTTCAATTTCGATACCGCCACCCACGGCGGGCCGCGCGCGATGGTGCCGATTGGCAACTACGAGCGCGTGCTGCCGTTTGATATCGCGCCCACGTTCCTGCTGCGCGCGCTGGTCACCGGGGACGATGAGCAGGCCGCAGCGCTGGGCGCGCTCGAGTTGGACGAAGAGGACCTCGCGCTTGCGACCTACGTGTGCCCGGGCAAGACCGAGTACGGCCCGCTGTTGCGCGCGGCGCTCGAGCGCATCGAGAAGGCAGCCTGATGCGGGCCTTGCGCGCACTGCTCGACCGCCAGGCGCATCACTTTGAGCACGGCGGGCGGCTGCATCGGCTGTATCCGCTGTGGGAGGCGGCCGACACCTTCTTCTACACGCCGGCCACGGTGACGACCGGCGCGGCCCATGTGCGCGACGCGCTGGATCTCAAGCGCATGATGATGCTGGTGGTCATCGCCACGCTGCCCTGCGTGTTCATGGCGATGTTCAACACCGGGCTGCTGGCCAATCTGGCGCTCGATCCGGCCAAGGCCAGCGCGCTGGCGGGCTGGCGCCATCAGCTGTTGCAGGCGCTCGGCGTGGGCTTTGATCCGCGCAGCTTCATGTCCAACATGCTGCACGGCGCGCTGTACTTCGTGCCGCTGTACGTGGTCACCATGGTCGTGGGCCTGGCCTGGGAGGTGTTGTTTGCCATCGTGCGCAGGGTCGAGGTCAATGAGGGCTTCTTCGTCACGGGCCTGCTGTTTCCGCTGATCCTGCCGCCCGAGACGCCGCTGTGGCAGGCCGCCATCGGCATCAGCTTCGGCGTGGTGATCGCCAAGGAAGTCTTCGGCGGCACCGGCATGAACTTCATCAACCCGGCGCTGGCCGCGCGCGCGTTCCTGTTCTTTGCCTATCCGGCGCAAATGTCGGGCGACCGTGTGTGGACCGCAATGGACCCAGCGCTCGCGGTCGACGGTCTTTCCGGCGCCACCGTGCTGGCGCAACTGCACACGAGCAGCGGCACATTTAGCCCGCCGGTGTCGTGGATGAACGCCTTCATCGGTCTGGAGCCCGGCTCGCTCGGCGAGACCTCGGCGCTGGCCTGCCTGCTGGGTGCGCTGCTGCTGGCCTTCACCGGCATTGGCTCATGGCGGATCATGCTCGGCGCGGTGCTGGGCACCGTCGCCATGGCGCTGCTGTTCAACGCCATCGGCTCGGCCACCAATCCGGCCTCTGGCGTGCCGTTCTACTGGCACATGGTGGCCGGCGGCTGGGCCTTTGGCGTGGCCTTCATGGCCACCGATCCAGTGACCGCGCCGTTCTCTGAAGCCGGCCGCTGGGTCTATGGCCTCTTGATCGGCGCGTTTGTCGTGCTGATCCGCGTCGTCAATCCGGCCTATCCGGAATCGATGATGCTGGTGATCCTGTTCATGAACGTGATGGCGCCGATCATCGACCATGTGACGGTGCGCGCCACCGTGCGGCGGCGCCAGCGCCGCCTGCAAAGGGCACCGGATGGCTGACGACACCATTGCGCTCAGCCGCTGGCGCTTTGCGCGCGAGTCGCCCGGCTACACGCTGGCCTTCGCCGCCGTGGTGTGCATCGTGTGCGCACTGCTGGTGGCGATTGCGGCCGTGTCGCTGCAGCCGAGGCCAAGCAGCAGCACTACGTGCAGAAGAACGTGCTGATCGCCGCAGGCCTCTTGGCGCCGGGTGTCGACATCAGCGCCGCCGAGCTGCGGCGCGTGTTTGCCGAGCGCATCGAGTTGCGCCTGGTCGATCTGGCCAATGGCACGCTGGTGCCGCCCGAGGCGATGGACGCAGCGGGCTTCGACCCGCGCCGCGCGCGCAGCGACCCGGCGCTGTCGCAGCCGGCACCGGCCAATCGCGCCGGCGTCACGCGCCTGCCGCGTTATGCGCTGGTCTACGTGCTCAAGCAGGGCGGTGCGCTCGATCAGCTGGTGCTGGCGATCGACGGCCTGGGCATGTGGGGCACGGTTTACGGCTTCATCGCGCTCGATGCCGATGCCACCACCGTACGCGGCCTCACCTTCTATGAGCAGAAGGAAACGCCGGGCCTGGGCGGCGAGATCGGCAACCCGGTGTGGCAGGCGCTCTGGCGCGGCCGCCGCATCTTTGACGACAAGTGGCAGCCGCAGCTGACCGTCATCAAGGGCCCGGCCGGCGCGCCGGCGCAGGACCCCTTGCGGGTCGACGGCTTGTCGGGCTCGACCGTGACGAGCAATGCCGTGACGCATCTTGTCCAATTCTGGTTCTCGCCGGCCGGCTACGGGCCGCTGCTGGCCAATCTGCGCAGCGGCAAGGTGCAGCCGTGAGCCGCGAACGCAAAGGCAGGCGATGAGCGCGCAGCAGATCCCGGGCGTTGGTGGTGTTGGTGGCGTCAGTACAAAACCGCCGCGCGCCGCCCGTGCGCCCTGGTTTGGCGCCGCCGAACGCGACGCGCTGGTCACACCCATCATCCGCAACAACCCGATCGGCGTGCAGATGCTCGGCATCTGCTCGGCGCTGGCGGTGACCACGCGCATGGACAAGGCGCTGGTGATGAGCCTGGGCGTCACGCTGGTGACCGCCTTTGCCAGCCTGGCGGTGAGCATGGTGCGCAACTACACGCCGATGAGCATTCGCATCATCGTGCAACTGTCGATCATCGCCTCGCTGGTGATCGTGGTCGACCAGGTGCTGCGCGCCACGCTGTACGAACTGTCACTCGAGTTGAGCGTGTTCGTCGGGCTCATCATCACCAATTGCATCGTGATGGGCCGCGCCGAGGGCTACGCGATGAACAACCCGCCGTGGCGCAGCTTCCTGGACGGCGTGGGCAACGGCCTGGGCTATGCACTGGTGCTGATGCTGGTGGCGCTGGTGCGCGAGCTGACCGGTGCCGGCAAGCTGTTTGGCTTCACCGTGCTGCCGCTGGTGAAAGACGGCGGCTGGTACAGCGGCAACGGGCTGATGCTGCTGGCGCCGTCGGCGCTGTTCATCATCGGCTTGCTGACCTGGCTGCTGCGCACGCTCAAGCCCGAGCTGCAGGAGAAGGACTGATGGAGCACTACTTCAGTCTTGCGGTCCGCTCCGCGTTCCTCGAGAACATGGCGCTGGCCTACTTCCTGGGCATGTGCTCGTTCCTTGCGTGCTCCAAGAAAGTGGACACGGCCTTGGGACTCGGCGTGGCGGTGGTGTTCGTGCAGGTGCTCACGGTGCCGCTGAACAACCTGGTGCTGCGCTACCTGCTAGATGAAGGCGCGCTAGCCTGGGCCGGGCCGCGCCTGGCGTCGGTGAACCTGAGCTTTCTCGCCTTCATCGTGTTCATCGGCACCATTGCCGCTGCCACGCAAGTTGTGGAAATGGCGGTCGACCGCTTTGCTCCGGCGCTGTACGGCACGCTCGGCGTGTTCCTGCCGCTGATCGCGGTCAACTGCGTGATCCTGGCGGGCTCGCTCTTCATGCAGGAGCGCAACTACACGTTCACCGAGAGCGTGGTGTTCGGCTTTGGTTCGGGCGTTGGCTTCCTGCTCGCCATCGTCGCCATCGTCGCCATGGCCGCCATCCGCGAGAAGCTGCGCTACTCCGACGTGCCCGCTGGGCTCAAGGGCCTGGGCATCAGCTTCATCATCGCCGGGCTCATGTCGCTCGCCTTCATGCTGTTTTCGGGGATCCAGCTGTGATCGAGATCGCCCTTGGCGTGCTGATGTTCACCGGGGTCATCCTCACGCTGGTGGGGCTGCTGATTGCCACGCGCCAGCGGCTTGTGCCGGCCGGTGATGTGTCGATCGTGGTCAACGAAGACGCTGGCAGCGCGCTGCATGCACGTACCGGCGAGACGCTCTTGGGCGCGCTCACGGCCAATCGCGTGCTCATTCCGTCAGCCTGCGGCGGCAAAGGCTCGTGCGGCGCATGCGAGGTGGTGGTCAAGGCCGGTGGCGGCAGCCTGCTGCCGACCGAGACCGGCTTCATCTCACCTGGCGATGCAAGGCGCGGCCTGCGGCTCGCTTGCCAGGTCAAGGTCAAGCGCGATATGAAGATCGAGCTGGCGCCCGAGATCTTCGCGGTCAAGCAGTGGCAGTGCCGCGTGGTGCATAACCGCAACGTCTCGACGTTCATCAAGGAGCTGAAGCTCGCGCTGCCCGAGGGCGAGGAAGTGCCGTTTCGCGCTGGCGGCTACGTGCAGATCCAGTGTCCGCCGCACGTGGTGCGCTACGGCGACTTCGAGATTCCAGCCGAGTACCGGGCCGAGTGGGACCAGTTTGACCTGTGGCGCTTTGTCTCCACCGTGACCGAGCCGGTGGAGCGCGCCTATTCGATGGCGAACTATCCGCTCGAAAAGGGCATGCTGCTGTTCACGATCCGCGTGGTGTTTCCGCCGGACTACGACGAGGCCATACCGCCGGGTAAGATGAGTTCATGGCTGTTTGGCCTGAAGCCCGGCGACGCGGTGACCGTAGCGGGGCCGTTTGGCGAGTTTTTTGCACGCGACACCAGCAACGAGATGTGCTTCGTGGCCGCCGGCGCCGGCATGGCGCCGATGCGCTCGCACATCTTCGACCAGCTGCTGCGCCTGAAATCCACGCGCAAGATGACCTTCTGGTACTCGGCTCGCAACCTGTCCGAGGCGTTCTACGTCGATGAGTTCCAGCGCCTGCAGGACGAGCATCCGAACTTCCGCTTCCACTTGGTGCTGTCGGAGCCTCGGCCCGAAGACCACTGGACCGGACCGGTGGGCCTGGTGCGCCATAACGTGCTGCGCGATCTGTACCTGAAGGACCATGCTGCGCCCGAGGACATCGAGTACTACCTGTGCGGACCGGACGTGATGAACAAGGCCGTGATCCGCATGCTGGGCGAGCTCGGTGTCGATCGCGAGAACATCATGCTCGACGACTTTGGTTGATCGCGCTGGCACGGACGTGCAGCAAGCAAAGAGGTACGCAAGCAAGCAATTTGGCAAGGTAAGGTCAGGCAAGACCCGCAAGGCCAGCAAGGCAAGCAGCAGAGGAGGCAAGCATGAGCAACCTGACTATCGAGACCGTGCTGCGCGAGGCGGGCGGCGATCACTTGATCGTGGTGCCGGCGGCGGCAAGCGTCAGCGATGCTGTGCATCTGATGGCGGACCGGCGCATCGGCGCCGTGGTGGCGATGACCGAGGACAACCTCGTCGGCGGCATCTTCACCGAGCGCGACCTCTTGGCGCGGGTGGTGCACGCGGGGCTGGATCCGCAGACCACGCCGGTTTCGCTGGTGATGTCGCGTGACGTCAAGTTCGTTTCCAGCGGCACCACGGTGGAGGCGGCGCTGGCGCTGATGCACGTGAACCGCTACCGCCATTTGCTGGTGATCGACGGGCCGCGCGTGCACGGGCTGGTGTCGATGCGCGATCTCGCCTACCACCTGTTGCGTCATGGCGAAGGCCGTTTCGAGGCCGCAGTGCGCGCGGCTCAACCGACGGTGGAGGTCAAATGATGAAGTCCTCGCGCGTAAACGCGTCCGGCAACGCGTCCTGCAGTGCATCCCGCGCAAGCACCGCAGTGGACACCGCAAGCGTGGCGGCAATCAGTACCGATGCCGTGCTGACCACCCGGCGCCGTCTGCTGATCGGTGCCGGCGCCGTAGCGCTGGCGGCCGGCTGCGCGCGCCGCACCAACGCCACACTGCACCTGGCCGGCGGCACCATGGGCACGAGCTATAACCTCAAGCTGGCGCGGAGCAAGCTGCGCGAGTCTGAAGTCGCGGCCGTACAGCAGGCGGTGCAACAGGCGCTCGACGCGGTCGAAGAGCGCATGTCGCTGTATCGCGCCGGGTCGGAGCTGTCGCAATTCAACCGCGTGCCGGCAGGCCGGCTCGTCACGCTGTCGCCCGCCCTGCACGAGGTACTGACGGCAGCGCGCTCGGTGAGCGCACTGAGTGATGGCGCCTTCGACGTGACCGTGGCGCCGCTGGTGCAGGCCTGGGGCTTTGGCACCGACAAGCGCAGCGCGCCGCCGCAAGTGGTTCCGACCGCCGCATCCGCGCGCTGGACCGATCTTCTTCTGCTGCCGCAGCAGCAGGCGCGCAAGGCCAAGTTTTTGCAGGCGGACCTGAGCGGAATCGCCAAGGGCTATGGCGTCGACCGTGCCGCGCAGGCGCTCGATGGGCTCGGGTGCACCGACTACATGATCGAAGCCGGCGGCGAGGTGCGCGTGCGCGGCCGCAACGGCGAAGATGCACCCTGGCGCATTGGCATCGAGCAGCCCGATGCGAGCCCGCCGCGCGTGCATCGCCTGGTGCCGTTGTTGGGCGGCGCGATGGCCACCTCGGGCGACTACCGCATTTTCTATGAGCATGCCGGCCGCCGTTACTCGCACGAGATCGATCCCGTCAGCGGCGCCCCGATCACGCATCGCTTGTGTTCGGTCACCGTGCTGCACGCCGATTGCATGCAGGCCGATGCGCTGGCCACCGCACTGATCGTGCTCGGACCGGGGCGCGGCTTCGCCCTGGCACAGGCGCAGGGCATCGCTGCCTACTTCATCGAGCGCACCGCCCCCGGCGTCTATCGCAGCCACGGCACGAGTGCATTTGGCGCTGCGCCGGCGGCCGTTGCGGCGTGACTGCCAGCGCCAGCGCCCTGCGCCAGCGGTGCCGCACCGTGCTGCAGCGCGCCTTTGGTCTGGCGCCGGACTGGCGCACACTGTCGTCGCCGGAAATTGCACGGCGATGTGCGCTGCCGCCGCGCATCAAGCGTCGCGCGCCCTGAACCACCACACGTTGAACGTTACGATCGCAAGCCGCTTCACGACTGCCGCCACCACGGTCACGCTCTTCATGAACTCCATCGACGACAGCACCTCGCCCGCTCCTGCCGCTCGCAAGTCCAGCAAGTTCGACCGCTGGCCGGCATGGCTGCTGAGCCTCGCCGCCGGGCTGGTGGCAGCCAAGCTTGGCTGGGACTTTGGTGCGCAGTTATCCGGCCCGCTCCTCGGCGTGGTGTGTGCGGTGAACCTGGGCGCAATTGCGGCGCTGCTGGTCGACGCCGGCATCGACAAGCTCTGGTTGCTGGTCAAGCGCCGCTAGCATCTGCTTTGTTGGGCGCGGGCGTGGCCGCTCGCGCAGTGCTCGAGCTAACGCTCGTGCTCATGCTCGTGCTCGTGCGTATGCCAGCGGCTCCGTAGACCTGCTGCAAGACAGAGGGACTATCGTCACCTGCCACCGATGTCCTCGCCGCCCATGTCACTGCCCCTGCGTCTATTTGTCCGCGCGCGTCCACGCCTTGTCGTGGCGGCGCTCATCGGGCTTGCGGCGGCCTTCGCCGTGCCGCGCGGGCAACCGGCCTCGACGGTCTTCCTGGTTGGCTGGAACGCGGGCACCTGGTGCTATCTCGTGCTCATGGCCTGGCTCATGCTGCGCGCCAGCCCCGAGCAGGTCCGCACGGTGGCCCAGCGCGAAGACCCCGGTGCCATCGCCGTGCTGACGATCCTGTCGATCACGGCGGTCGCGAGCCTGGTTGCCATCGTCATCGAACTGGTGGCCGTGCGGGAGCTGCCCGCGGCCGAGCGCCTGCTGCACTACGCCGCCACCGCGGCCACGGTGTTCGGCTCGTGGCTGCTGGTCAACACGCTCTTCACCTTTCACTACGCCAACCTGTATTACCGTGCGCCGAACCATGCGCGTCCGCTGCAGTTTCCCGGCGAGCACACCGCCATGGACTACTGGGACTTCTTGTATTTCTCCTTCACCATCGCCGTGGCCGCACAGACCTCGGATGTCACTGTGCGCACGCCAGCGATGCGCCGCATGGTGCTGGCGCAATCGGTGCTGAGCTTTCTGTTCAACGCCGCCATCATCGGCTTGTCGATCAACGTCGCGGCGGGTCTGCTGGGTAGCTAGGTTGCAGTCGCGAGCAGCAGTCGGGAGCCGCAGTAGCAGTTCCAGCGGTGACGCGTGGTCGCGTGGCTCCCTCGTGTGGCCGGGTCGCAAGGCTGCGGCACCGCAGGCTTTCACAGCCCGCCGTCGGCACATGACGCGGATAAGAAAGTCTTAGGAAGTCCTTAGGCTTGTTTTAGCGGCGGGCTTTTCTGCGCTGCCGCACAGTTCGTCTCACCCCATCGCCACCATCTGCAACAGGGAGAGACACATGAACCAACGCTTCAACCTCTACACCGTCATTCACAAGGGCCTACGCGCCGCCATGAGCGATGCGCTCACCGCGGTAGGCCGCATGGACCCGCTGGACGACGCCGACACCACCCGCGTGCTCACCGACGTCCGCGCCCTGCTTGCGCTACTGCGTAGTCATCTGGAGCACGAGAACGACTTCATCCACCCGGCGCTGGAGGCGCGCCGCGCCGGCGCCAGCCGCCACACCGCGCAGGACCACGAGCAGCATGAAAGCGCCATCGCCACCCTGGAGGCACAGGTGCGCCACGCGGCGGCCGCGCAGGGCGCGGCGCGGGCCGACGCCCAGCAGCGCCTGTATGCAACGCTGGCCCTGTTTGTCGGCGAGAACCTGGAGCACATGCAGATCGAGGAGACCGACAACATGCAGGCGCTGTGGGCGGTCTACAGCGACGAGGAACTGCTGGAGATCCACGCGGCACTGGTGGCCGCAGTGCCACCCGTGGAAATGCGGCAGGTGTTGCGCTGGATGGTGCCCTCGATCACGCCGTATGAGCGCGCGGCGCTGCTCGGCGGCATTCAGAGCACGGCACCGGCTCCCGCGTTCAGCCAGGTGCTCGACAGCGTGCGGCCCCTGCTCACGCCACGCGAGTGGGACAAGCTGATGCACGCGCTGGCACCGCTGCCGGTTGCTGCCTGATGCGGCTACTTGGTGCGGCTGCTCGCTGCGGCGCGCTGAAGCGTCAGCTTGATCTGCCGCTCAGGCGCTGTATCCAGCGCATGGACGTGCTCAAAGACGCGATCAAACACACGATCACAAACAACCATGTTCACGAGGTAATCATGTCCAGGATGAACTCCATCACGGCCCTCTGGGCCGCTGTGGCCGTCGCTGCCGCGGCGGTCGCGGTCACCATCGTCATCACCGCCGCGCCGCAGGCAGCGCACGGCGTCGAACGCGCCGCGCTGCCGGCCGCGACGAGCACTGGCGAGGCCGGTGCCGCCATCAGCATCGAGCGCGGCCGCTACGTCGCGCAGATCAGCGGCTGCAACGACTGCCACACGGCGGGCTATGCCATGAGTGGCGGCAAGGTGCCGCAAAGCGAGTTGCTCAAGGGCGACGCGCTCGGCTGGCGCGGCCCCTGGGGCACGACCTATCCGGCCAATCTGCGCCTGACCCTGGCGCACTACAGCGAGGACCAGTGGGTCGAACTCGCACGCAGCGCGCAGTACCGGCCGCCGATGCCGTGGTTTTCCCTGCGCGACATGAACGAAGCCGATCTGCGCTCGCTGTATCGCTTTGTGCGCAGTCTGGGCGAGCCCGGCGCGCCGGCGCCCGCCTATGTGCCGCCGCCAGCACAGCCGGCCGGGCCCGTGGTGCAGTTTCCGTCGTAGCACCGGCATGACGGCAGGACTGCGCACGAGCAGGAACACGCGCATGGCCTGCGCCGCGCTCATGCACAAGCAACGCGCAGGCTGGGGATGAGATGCAACAGGGCCCTTGCGGGCCCTGTTGCTTTCACCTCATGCGACTCGAGAGAGTCGCAATGAAAGTTACTTCGACGCCTTTTTCTCTTCTTTCTTCTCCGTGGCCTTGGCCTCGGACTTCATCTCACCCTTGTGCTCGGCCTTGGTCGAATGCGCCTTGCTGTCCTTGGCGGCGGCTGGCTTGGTGGCCTCATCCTTCTTGGCAGCGGGCTTGCTCATTTCGTCCTTCTTCGCAGCGGGCGCAGCCGGGGTGGCCGGCGTGGCTGGCGCTGCTGCAGGCGCCTGCGCGAAGGCGGCACCAGCGAACAGGGCGGAAACGAGGATGGCAATGACTTTGTTCATGAACAGATCTCCGTATCGATCTTGCGTGACTGGATCGTCAGTGACGCGGCAAGGCGCCGTGTCTGCTGCAATCAACGAGTGGGTCCCGGCGCGCAGTTGACTCGGGACAGCGCCGGCAGCCTCGACTTCGTATCGAATTGTTGCGGTTGTCGCCGCGCGGCGTCGCTTTTGATCCCGCTCTGCGCCTTGTCGCTGAAAAGCGTCAGGTCATCGGCCCGCGCAGGCGGCGGCAAGGACTGGCAATTGCGGCGGCACCGGCACCGATCAATGGCGTCAACGCTGCTTGGCCGCGCGGCTAGTCCGGATGTTTCATCAGGGACGCGGGATTTGCGCGGATGCATGCGCGAGCCAGGTTGTGCGAGAGGGGCGCAGCCGATGCCCGCAGGCATCGGCGAGCACTTGAGCGCAAGCTGGCCGCGCAGGCGCCGCGCAAACCCGCGTAGCCCCGACGGACCAAATTGGCTTTGACCGATGGCCGGCTGTCGCTGCAACTTCCAGAGAAGGATCGTGGGTGCACGGGGGCGACCTGGTGAAACATCCGGGCTAGTCCTCGGTCAGGCGCAACGGCCGCTCAACCTCAAGGCGAAAGCGCCCGCGCCCGGTCTTGACGATGCGCATGAACGGCACCCGCTCTTCAAGACGACGCGCCAGCAGGATCAGGCGCGCCTCCAGGTTGTCGCTGATATCCGGCAGGCGCAGGGCGGGGTCGAGGCGCAGTTCGCGGTTGGTGAAGTCGGCGCGGCGCCCGGCAGCGTGCTCACGCACCAGCTTCCGCAAAATGGCGCCGGCCACGCCCTTGATCAGGTACTCGTTGTCGATGAACACGCTGTCATTGAAGGCGTAGCGGCGCACGACTACCGCGTCGCCGCCCGCCGGCTCGCTACCCTCGCTGCTGGCCACTGCCTCGTCGTTGCTGTCAGCCATGGTCTGCAGCGCGGCGATAGTCGCGCCCAGGTGGGTGGCGATGGCGAGCAGTGCGTCTTCATCCTCGAAGGTAAAGCGCGCAGCTTCCTCGCTCTCGACATACAGCACGCCTACGGTGCGGCGCCCGAGCACGATGGGCACAGCCAGCTGGCTGGCGGGCTGCGCCAGGCCTGGCAGCGGAATCTCGGTCTCCAATTGATCGACCGCCCCGCTGGCGATCCACTGCTCGCGCGCCGTGCGGTTGTAGGTGTACTCGCTGGTCGCATGCATGATGCGAATCGGCACGCCCTCGCGGGCCGCCACGCCGATGACACCCTGGCCGAGCGGAATCTCCGAGCCTACGCCCGAGGCCTCATAGCCGCGCGATGCGACGGTGTACAGGCGCGCGGCGCGGCCCGCACTGCTGTCGACCAGCAGCACCTTGGCATGCTCGACCTGCAGGTGCTCCTCCAGTGCGGCCAGCGCGTCATCGAGCAGTACCCGCAAATCGGCCGCGGCGGCGATGCGTTGCGCGATTTGGCGCACCGCGGCCATCGGCTGGCAGCGCCGCGCCGGCGGCGTGATGCGCGGGCCGGGCAGGGCTTCGATCGACAGCACCTCGTAGATGTCGGAGCCGCGCAGGCGAAACACACCCGCCATGCCCGAGTGCGAGGCGATGCCGGCCAGGCGCGCCTTCATGCTCTCGAAGGTCGGGCCGCTGTCCTCGGTGCGCAGGTAGCGCAGTTTCAGCAGATTGCGGGTGCCGCAACTGGTGTCGCCGACGAAGACGGCCACCTGCGGATTGACCAGGATGTTCTGGCGCGTCTTGTTGAAGAACTGGATGGTGAGCGCGACGTGGCTCGGGTCCACGTACATCACGTGGGACACATAGGTCACATTGGGCACGCCATCGGCGCTGCGACTGGCCAGCAGCGAGGGGATCAGCCCCTCCAGGCAGGTGCGGATGGCATCGAGCGGGACAGCCAGGCTTTTCATCGCGGCAGCCGATTGCCAGCGCCCGGTCCGGGCGTCTGTTCGAAGGCCGCCGTGGGCGTGAACGACACGGCAACCAGCTGCTCGGGCGCGTAGTGGAAGTAGCAGCGCAGCGCCTCCTCCGTGTAACCCAATGTGGCGATGTGGGCCACCACCACATCTGCATGGGCGCGGGCAAATTCGCGGTCGGCCGGTGTCACCGGCCCCACCTCGGCGCGCTCGCCCTTGATCTGTAGGGTGCGGTGGGTGGCAGGCACCGAGAACACGACGGCAACCGGGCCGCCGGCGCGCAGGTCACGCACCACGCTGGCTGCCAGCTACTGGTCGACGAACAGCGTGACGCGCGTGCGCTCGGCGTTGACGCGACAGCCCGCCGCCTTGAACAGCGACGGCACGTTGTCCGCATCGCGCGAGGCCAGCGCCTTCGAGACTTCGGGCGCGGAGATGAAGCTGGCGATGTGGGCGTCGAGCACGAAGCGCATGGCATTCATCGCGTTGCGTTGCCGATCAGGGCTGCCGTGGTGTACCGGGCTGCGCTGGGTTGCTCTGGTAGCGCCGCGGCGCCGTGCCGGCTGCGTTGCTGCCCGTGCGGAAGTGTCGATGTGCGGATCTGCGGGACCTGTTGGACGTTCAGTGACTGCAGGAGGTGCAGCGAAATGCGCGGGCAATGCCCGCAGCTGGCGCAGAAATGAGAAGCGCCGGCAGAGCCGGCGCTGGTCTTGCTGGCGAATTACCGGGCCTCACGTCCCGTGTCGCGTTACTTGCTCAAGCTTTCTGCTGCCAGGCTACTTCTTCTCGGCACGCTTGTTGGCAGCCGCAAACTGCTTGGGCAGCCAGAACGCGAACACGATCACCCAAAGCAGGAAGAGGATCTGATAAACCTCCATGGTGCACTCCAGACGGTAGGTTGATATTGGTGCTGCAGCCTTGCGCTGACCTGTCGCGGTTCACTCGCCGACCAGCCGCGCCGCCATCGCTGGCAGCAGCGCAGCCAGCGGACGTCTTGCCTCGCTCGTCAGCATGCGCATGACGATGATCGTGATGATAAGAAGCACGATCTCGACCGCATAGACGAAAGCATACCCGGTGACCGGCTGCGCCAAGGCCTCGCCCAGCGCGCCGGCCTCGGCCACGGCGCCGAAGGAATCGCGCAACAGGCCGCCGGTGGCCATGCCGACGCCGGCCGCGGTCGCCTGCACCGCGCCCCACACCCCCAGCGCAAGACCAGCTTGCTCCGGCGGTGCGGTGTTCATCGTGAGGGTCAGCGTGCCATGGCCAAAGACGCCAGCGCCGAAGCCGATCAGCAGCGCGCCCACCACGAACAGCGGCACTGAAAGTGCGGCCGATGCAACGATCACCGCCGCGAACGCCGGCAGTCCGACCCAGGCGCCGGCGCCCGCCATGCGGGCTGGATCAAAGCCGCGGCTCAGCACGGCCGAAGCAAGGCTGAAGCCGAGCAGCCCGCCGCCAGCCAGCGCCGCCGTGAGCCACGTGGTCTGGCCCACCGTCATGCCAAGGACCTGCCCGCCATAGGGCTCGAGCAGCACGTCCTGCATGCTGAAGGCCAACGTGCCAAGGCCGATGGCCACCAGTCGCCGCAGTGCGCCGGCATCCTGTCGATAGCTCTGCCAGGCGTCGCGAAAGGACGGCTCGGCCGGCCGTGGCGGAGCGCCGCCGACCACCATGCGCTCCTGCTTCCACAGGGCGATGGTGTTGAGGATGAGCGTGGCCACTGCGGCGCCCTGGATCACCTGCACCAGGCGCGCGGGACTGAAGTCCGCCAGCAGCGCGCCAAAGAGCAGCGCACTGACGATGGTGCCCAGGAGCAGCATCACGTACATGAGCCCCACGACCTTTGGATGCCGCTCCTGCGGCGCAAGATCGGTGGCCAGGGCGAGGCCGGCCGTCTGCGTGGTGTGCAGCCCCGCGCCCACCAGCAGGAAGGCGATACCGGCGCCGGCCTGCCCGACCCAGCCCGGGTAGTGCGCGGCATTGCCGCCGCCCGAGAGCACCAGCAGCGCGAACGGCATGATCGCCAGCCCGCCAAACTGCACCAGCGTGCCCATCCAGATGTAGGGCACCCGGCGCCAGCCGAGCGACGAGCGGTGGTTATCCGAGCGGTAGCCGATCAGTGCGCGAAACGGCGCGTACACGAGCGGCAGCGAAAGCATGACCGCGACCAGCGCAGCCGGCACGTGCAGCTCCACGATCATCACGCGGTTGAGCGTGCCCACCAGCAGCACGAGCGCCATGCCGACCGAGACCTGGAACAGCGACAGCCGCAGCAGGCGCGACAGCGGCAGGTCGGCCGATGCGGCGTCGGCAAACGGCAGAAAGCGGGTACCCAGGCTGAGCCAGCCCGAGATCAAGGAGCGTGTGACGCTTTTCACGCCCGGTCAGAGTGTTGAGTGTTCGGCGAGGCGATGAATCAACGAAGCGAACGAAGCGGCCAAGCGCTGGCTCCGGCACCAAGCGGTGCGCGTGCGACGAGGCGGGAAACGAGCGCTTCCCGCCTCGTGGCTTGGCAACAACGCGTTGCCGCGCGTTGCTACTTCCTCGCGGCGGGTGGCGCGGCTGCAGCGGGCGCTGCCGTGTCGGCCACTGCCACCACGGCTTCCTTGCCGTTGAGGAAGCGCTTAACCCACGTCGTGTTGGTAAGAAGCGCGACGTGCACTGCGAACGACGCAATCGCCACTGCGCTTAGGAACAGCGGAATGCCGACCGTGGGCTTGACGACGAGCCAGAGTTTTCCGTAGAT
>JBIIZX010000317.1:0-4664 GCA_044346055.1 Burkholderiaceae bacterium
ACATCGCCCGCATAGGCATTCCTCCGTGTCCTGTCAACATTTCAGGAGATCGTGCGTTACGAGGCCTAGTATCAGCGGAATTGCTCAGTGTATACTATCGGGCGTTACCTCGCAAGGAACTAGAGCATGGACACGCTTTGCCGATTCTTGTCAGTGATTCGACACCGAGTCTTGCCGGTGTGGGCAATCCTCCTGCTGGCAGCCTGCGGCGGCGGTGGCGGCGAGACGAACCAAGCGACTGCTCCATCCATTACATCTCAGCCGACGGGCGTTACGGTTTCCGCAGGCTCTGCCGCAATGTTCTCGATAACGGTGGTTGGTAGTGAGCCATTGAGCTATCAATGGCAGAGGAGCAAAGACAGTGGCACTACGTGGTCCTCCGCCCCCGGCTCGGCGACATCCGCGAACTACTCCACACAACCCACTACTGTGGCGGACAACGGATACCTCTACCGCGTTCAAGTCTCGAACGCGGCGGGCACCGCCACGAGCAACTCTGCGCTCTTGACGGTAACCGCCCCCTCGGTGGAACGTCAAGTCAACGCGACGGTCACGGACAGCAATATCACAGCGACTCCAGCTACAGGCGAGGCACCTCACCTTGCTATCAACCCATCAGCGTCGGTAATTCAACGGGGCAAATTGCTCGTGTTCATTCCAGGGACGCAGGGCAGGCCGACTCAGTACAGCTACATCCTTCGTGCTGGTGCCTCCCGCGGCTTCCATGCCGTGGGCGTGAACTATCCGAACCAGACTGCCATGGGAACTCTGTGCCAGTTCAGCACGGATCCAGATTGCTACTGGAATGCGCGCAACGTGGTCATCTTCGGCAATGGCACACCGGTCAACGGGCAGAGTCCGGTTACACAAGCTGACTCCATCGTCAATCGACTGAGCAAATTGCTGAACTGGCTCAACATCACCTATCCCTCAGAGGGCTGGGGGCAGTTTATGCTGCCGGACAAGACGGCCGACTGGAGCAGGGTCGTCCTGACAGGGCATTCCCAAGGGGGCGGACATGTCGGCGTGCTCGCGAAGACAGTCTCCCTAAGCCGTGCAGTCTATTTTTCCTCGCCAGAGGACTGGAATGAATTGTCAAATCGGCCGGCCAGTTGGACGGCTTCCAGGGCCAACGTGACGCCGGCAAGCCTGCAATACGGCTTTGGCGCGGACAGCGACACGCTGGTGCCCAATGCCCATGCCTTTGCGCACTGGGATAGCCTGGGTCTTGCTAAGCCGGCATCCGGTCCGGTTTTGGTTGACGGAGGGGGTATACCGTTCTCCAACGCGCAGCAACTTCGTACATCCTTGCCTTACAACCCGGGCAGCACAGCATTGACACTGGCCCTCAGGAATCACGGCATCACCGTCGTGGATACGTCCACGACGGTGGATGGCAACGGCAAACCGCTCTTCGATACCAACGGTGTCTGGGAATACCTGTGCTTCCAGTAGCTGGATGAGAGCTCGACGGGAGCAGCATGCAGCAACCTCGTCCAACCATTAAACCTTCGTTGACGAATTGATTGGCATGAGCGACTTACTCCGCGGCATTACTCTTGGGACACTCTTTTTCGGAGCGGTCAGCCTCGCTTGCGCGAGCGAGGCGCTCCAGTTGCAGCGGCAGGACCAGAAATTCTTGCAGGCGACTGCTTATGCACCCGCTGCGGCCACCTGCCGTGGGATCGCAATCATTTCTCCGGGTGCCGGCGGTACTGAACAGGGCTATCGTTATCTGGGCGAAGCCCTGTCCGCGGTTGGATACCTTTCCGTGGTGGTGGGTCACCAGGAGAGCGGGCGACGCGCCTTGCGCGAGCATCTGCGCGGCAACGGGCTTCGCGAGGGCCTGGCCGAACTAATCACGGAGCCCGATGCCTATCGCGGCAGATTCATGGATATCGCCGCGTCGGTGAAATGGGCCGAACGCAATTGTAATTCCAGCGAAAAGTTACTGATCGGCCACTCAATGGGTGCCGCAACGGTCATGATTGAAGCGGGTGCAAGAAACAAGGTCGGCGTCCAGGGCACCGATTCCTTCAACGCCTATATCGCCCTATCGCCGCAAGGCACCGGTTCGATTTTCCCCGAGAACGCGTGGTCGGGCATCCGAAGACCCGTGTTGCTGATTACGGGCACCCGTGACGCCGAGTTGGGCGGTGCCTCTTGGGAAACGCGCACCGAGCCGTTCAGAAACATGCCGCCAGGGTGCAAGTGGTTGGGCGTAATGGATGGCGCGAGTCATTTGAATTTTGCAGGCACCGGGATGTCACGTAAGGCGGAGACGCTGACGGTGCAGACAATCAGTGCCTTTCTCGATGGTCTTCGTGCGGGTGACTGCAAGCCTCGGGGCCAAGTCGCAGGCATGGATCTTTCGACGAAGTAGTCCCGGACATGCGAAATTCATTTGCTGGTTCGAATCCCCTGCGCCTGAAATCCGCATGAAGCCTAGGATTTCGCAAAAGCTCCTGATTTTTTGCCGCAGTACGGCAACAGGGGATCCCATCTAAGGCGCGTAAAGCCCTGATCTAGTCGGAATTTTTCGAACCCGCTCGGTCAGGTGGTTCTGAGCAGAACATGGTCTTGATCGAGCTGTAGCCCCAGTCTGGCTGGACTTTCTTCAACTTCTAGCCGGGATCTGGTCGAGGAAGACTCAATCAAATCAACAGCTTGCTGATCTGGGTTAAGAATTTGAAGATTTGAAGAAATCTTGAATGGCGGAGAGGGTGGGATTCGAACCCACGGTACGGCGAAACCGTACACCGGATTTCGAATCCGGCGCATTCGACCACTCTGCCACCTCTCCGATCTGCAATCAGTCCTTCAACGAGGCGTGGTCGACCCGCGCGAAGGGCTAAGATTGTATCTCAGGGACGCAGCACGTCCTGACCTCGCAGATAGGGCCGCAGCGGCTCGGGCACCACGATCGAGCCGTCGGTTTGCTGGCAGTTCTCGAGGACCGCCACCAGCGTGCGGCCAACGGCCAGGCCCGAGCCGTTGAGGGTGTGCACGAACTCGGTCTTGCCCTGCGCGTTCTTGAAGCGCGTGGCCATCCGGCGCGCCTGAAACGCTTCGCAGTTCGAGCACGACGAGATCTCGCGGTACGTGTTCTGCGCCGGCAGCCACACCTCGAGGTCGTAGGTCTTGGCGCTGCCGGGGCCCATGTCGCCGGTGCACAGGAGCACCACGCGGTAAGGCAGACCAAGACGCTGCAGCACATGCTCGGCATGACTGACCATCTCTTCGAGCACGTCGTACGAGCGCTCGGGATGCGCGATCTGCACCATTTCCACCTTGTCGAACTGGTGCTGCCGGATCATGCCGCGCGTGTCCTTGCCGTAGCTGCCGGCCTCCGACCGAAAGCACGGCGTGTGCGCGGTTAGCTTGATGGGTAGATCGGCTTCCTTCAGCAGGTCGCCGCGCACGGTGTTGGTGAGCGAGACCTCCGAGGTCGGGATCAGAAACATATCCTCCGATCGCTGAACTAGATGGACCTCGGCGTCCTCTGGCACGGAGCCGTCCGCATTGACCTTGCTCACAAAGACGTCCGCATTGGAAAAGACCGTTCGGTGATTTACCTTGAACAGGTCTTCTTGGAACTTCGGAAGCTGGCCCGTACCCGTCAGCGTCTCTCGATTGACGATATACGGCGTGTAGCACTCAGTGTAACCATGCTCCACCGTCTGCACATCGAGCATGAACTGTGCAAGCGCACGGTGCAGCCGCGCCAGCGGCCCCTTGAGTAGCATGAAGCGTGACCCCGACAGCTTGGCTGCGGTGTCGAAGTCCAGCCCCAGCGGCGTGCCCAGATCCACGTGATCGCGCACCGCAAAGTCAAAACGCTTGGGCTCACCCCAGCGCCGCACCTCGACGTTGTCGTCGGCTGATCGGCCCGCCGGGACCGAGGCGTGCGGCACATTGGGTACGTCAAGCATCAGCCGTTGCACGCGGTTCTGGATATCTGCCAACTCGGCTTCGAACTCCACGCGGCGACGCTCGAACGATGCGGTCTCCTCCTTGATTGCTGCCTCCGCGTCCATGCTCGAAAAGCGGCCATCCGTCAGGCGGTCCAGCTCCGTGCGGTCCCCTGAGCCCTTGAACTTGCCAAAGCTCTTCGACAAGGCATTGCGTCGCGCCTGCAGGTCTTCGGAGGCAACCTGCACGGCCTTGCGCCTGGCCTCCAGCGCATTGAAGGCAGCGACGTCCAGTTCATAGGGGCGAGTGCGCAGGCGTGCCGCAATGGCCTCGATGTCCTTGCGTAGTTGAGCGATGTCGAGCATGGCAATTCCTTGTGCAGCCGCCGCTTGGCGCGAGGCGCGCTGAAGTTCCGATCAAGTTTGTTGGTGCGAGGTTTGGAGCAACGTCGCGGGCGACCCTGGCGGGCCGCAGGCGACGTCAAGTGCGCGGGCTCGAACTTCGCCGCGAAATTGGACGCAATGAAGGCCGGGCAGCAGAATGCATTGCCCGATTGTCGCGCAGGCTGCGCACTGACTGCAAGGCAACGACCAAGCCTTACAACGATTAGTCGTAGGGACTTAAAACCCAAACTGCCTCAGTCGTTTGCGTATCTGCTGCCTCCGCTTGAATACCCAGCAGCGACAGCTCAATGCAGCTTCAGCCGCGGCCGTACCACCCGGTTCACGTGGCCGACAGCGATAAGCGCAAGG
>JBIIZX010000019.1:0-15537 GCA_044346055.1 Burkholderiaceae bacterium
CGCGCGCACCTTGAGCACGCCCACATCAAAACTGCGCGCACGCGCCTCGGCCCAGTGCATCGGCTGTTGCCGCACATCGAGCGTGACGTCGATCCGCTGCGACAGCAACAGCAGGCGAAACTCGCCAATCTGGTGCAGCACCATGCGCTCCACGCCGCTGGCATCGGCGCCGCCATGCTCGACCACCTTGCACTGGCGAATGCCCGGCATGAAGCGCGGCAGCGCGTCGTAGGTCGTGATGGTGGCCCACACCGCCGGCAATTCGGCCGGCAGATCGAGCGTTGCGCTCGCATCGAAGCACTTCCCGGTGCGACGCACGTCGACGCTGATCGCGGCACTCATTCAGCGGTCTTTCGCATGCAGGTGACGATTGCGCGCTTCAGGATCGAGCGAGCCAGGATCGAGCGCCCCAGGCGTCAGCATCGCGGGCAAGCGCCGCACCGCTTGCGCGTTGGTCAAGGAAAAGCAGGCTTCTGCCGCTGCCTGCCAGGGCAACCAGCGCCACGCACTGTGCTCGCGCGCGGCAAGCCGCGGCGTGAACGCCGTTGGCACCGTCAGCCCGAACACATGCTCGGTGTTCTCGACCACGCCCGGCGCATAGCGGTGGCGCCACTGCGCAAAGATGCTGTAGCGGTTGATGAGCTGCCAGTCGGTGAAGTCGCACGCAGCGGCCGCCCAGCCCGTTTCCTCTTCGACCTCGCGTGCGCATGTGGCCGTCAGCGGCTCGTCGAGCGCGGCGCGGCTGCCAGTGACCGACTGCCAGAAGCCGGGATGATCAACGCGCTCGAGCAACAGCACCTCGAGCGCCGGCGTGTGGATGACGACGAGGACGGATTCGGGGATCTTGAAGGACACCAGCGCCAGTCACTCCTCGACAAAGAAATCCGAGTCGAGGCGCTTGATGGCATACGAACCGATCGTCGAGACCCCTAAACCGTGTTCGACCAGAAGCTGTGCGAGGCGCTCGCCATCAATCAGTATGACCTTGTGCTGGGGGCTGGCCGCGGCGGCTGCGCGTGCGGGAGCGGCGAAACGGCTCGTCGTGAAGAAGACCCCTTTCGTCGCACCCTTGGTCAGCATCGCACCGAGGAAATCGCGAACAGCGCCGGCGCCAACTGGCGCTTCCCACCGCTTTGCCTGGATGTAGATCGAATCAAGACCGAGGCGATCCTCCGCGATGACGCCATCAATGCCGCCGTCGCCCGACTGACCGACAACCCGGCCAGCATCCGCCTGCGAGCCACCATAGCCCATCGCCACCAGCAGCCGCACAACAAGGCGCTCGAAGAAGACGGGTTCGGCCGCCTTGACTCGCTCCAGTATCTCCGCCGTGAGCGTGACCTGCAGTTGGACATAGGCAGCTTCAATCTGCTCTTGCGGCGTCAAGTCGGAGCCTTCAGGCTCCTCAGTGACCGCGCTGCCGTTGCCTTGCGCAGCTGCTTCCGCCGAGCGGCTCCGCCACTCTGCGAACTCCGGGTACCTGTAGAGATACCGGATCGAAATGCGCTCGGGCGGCGAACGCAGTTCTTCGCGGCCTCGATCGGTGATCCTAAAGAAGCCACGCGCGGGGTTTTCTACCAGACCGGCTGATTTCAGAAACTGGCGCGCCCAGTGCACGCGGTTGGCGAACTTGTTGGCGCGCCCACTCGGCAGTTGCTCGGCCATCTCCTCGGGCGAGAGACGGAACTCCCCCGCCAAAGCAGCCACCACATCGGCCGCCCGGTGTTGGGCGCCATCGGCAAGCTGCCGCAGCAGCGGCAGCATCAGGGACTGGAAGTCGGGTATCGCCATGCAGGGATGGGAGACCGTGTTCAGCGAGGCGCTCGCGCACCGCGCAGCAACCCCTCGGTGCTGATGTCCTCGTCCAGCTCTTCCCAGTGGATGCCGTGGCCACCAGCACTCAGTTCCCAGTGCGCAAGCTGCTCGCCCGTAGCTGCGGCCAAGCGAGGGAACCATGCGAGCGGCGCACTGATGCAGCGGCCGTCCATGAGATCGACCCAGATGCTGTCCGCATCGAAGCGGACTATCTTGACGCGCTCGTCAGCTGCGACGGCCAAAGTATCCATTCCAAGCCTCCAGAAGCTCGGTGCGGTGCTCCGCAACCAGTCTCAGTATGCCGCGCAGTTCGGCTGGCGCGAAACCGACGTTCCGCGCAAGGGCAACCGGCTGGAGCCACACTGTGGCGGTCGAAAAGGACCGGTCCACGTGAACGTGCGGTGGCTCGTTCGGCTTGGCTCGTTCGGTCGACAGCTGAAGAAGTAGAGCCGAAATCCGTCCCGCCTGAGGATGGTCGGCATCGGCTCCTGCCTCGCTCAACCGAACTCGTGCCGCTCCGGCGGCGCGCCGGCCGCGGCGACCACGTCCTGCGGCTGGTTGCGCAGCTTGATGTGCAGCTCGCGCAGCTGCTTCTCGTCGACCTCGCTGGGCGCTTGCGTGAGCAAACACTGGGCGCGCTGGGTCTTGGGGAAGGCGATCACCTCGCGCAGGCTGTCGGCGCCGGCCATCAACATGACGAAACGGTCCAGGCCGAGCGCGATGCCGCCGTGCGGGGGCGCGCCGTATTGCAACGCGTCCAGCAGAAAGCCGAACTTCTTGCGCGCGTCCGCAGCACTGATCTTCAGCGCACGGAACACCTTCTCCTGTACGTCGGCACGATGGATCCGCACGCTGCCGCCGCCGAGCTCGATGCCGTTGAGCACCATGTCATAGGCCTTGGCGCGGCAACGCGCGGGATCGGTCTCCAGCCAGTTCTCGTGGCCGTCCTTGGGACTGGTGAAGGGGTGATGCGCGGCGACAAAACGCTTGTCGTCCTCGTCGTACTCAAAGCTCGGAAAGTCGATCACCCACAGCGGCTGCCAGCCGGGCTGCGACAGGCCGTGCTTGCGGCCAAACTCGCTGTGGCCAATTTTCACGCGCAGTGCACCGAGTGCGTCGGCCACCACTTTGGCGCGATCGGCGCCAAAGAAGATGAGGTCACCGTCCTGCGCGCCGGTGCGCTCGATGATGGCGGCGAGCGCGGCATCGTGGATGTTCTTGACGATCGGGCTCTGCAGGCCCTGGCGCAGGTCCTGCCCCGCCTTGGCGCGCTCGTTGACCTTGATGTACGCCAGGCCCTTGGCGCCATAGATCTTCACGAACTCGGTGTAGCCGTCGATCTCGCTGCGCGGCATCTCACCACCCTGCGGAACGCGCAGCGCGGCCACGCGGCCATCGGCCAGCTCCGTGGCCGCCTTGAACACCTTGAAGTCCACGTCGCGCATCACGTCGGTGAGCTCGGTGAACTGCAGCTTCACGCGCAAATCCGGCTTGTCGGAGCCATACAGGCGCATGGCGTCGTCATAGGTCATGACCGGAAACTGGGGCAGTTCCACCGCAAGCACCGTCTTGAACACGTGCCGCACCATGTCCTCGAAGATCGCGCGGATCTCTTCCTCGCCAAGAAAGCTCGTCTCGCAATCGATCTGCGTGAACTCCGGCTGCCGGTCAGCGCGCAGGTCTTCATCGCGAAAGCACTTGGTGATCTGGTAGTAGCGATCGAAGCCCGCCACCATCAGGAGCTGCTTGAACAATTGTGGTGACTGCGGCAGCGCGAAGAACATGCCGTCGTGCACGCGGCTGGGCACCAGGTAGTCGCGCGCGCCCTCGGGCGTGCTCTTGGTCAGCATCGGCGTCTCGATGTCGACAAAGCCCTTTTCGTCGAGGTACTTGCGCACCTCCATCGCGACCTTGTAGCGCAGCATCAGGTTCTTCTGCATCTGCGGGCGGCGCAGGTCGAGCACCCGGTGCGTGAGCCGCGTCACCTCCGACAGGTCTTCGTCATCGAGCTGAAATGGCGGCGGCACCGAGGGGTTGAGGATCTCCAGCCCCTGGCAAAGCACCTCGATCTCGCCCGACACCAGTCCGGCGTTGGTGGTGCCCTCAGGCCGCTTGCGCACCAGGCCCGTGACCTTGATGCAGTACTCGCTGCGGATTTTTTCGGCGTTGGCAAACACCTCGGCCCGATCGGGGTCGCACACCACCTGCACCAGGCCCTCGCGGTCACGCAGGTCGATGAAGATCACGCCGCCATGGTCGCGGCGGCGATGCACCCAGCCAAAGAGGGTGACGGTCTGGCCGATGAACTTGCTGTCCACCAGGCCGGCATATTCGGTACGCATGGCAATCCTTGCTAAAAAGTGGTTCGCGCTTGCAGCGATGTTCTTGCGGGTTCTTGTAGCTTGGGCGGGAGTGGTTCCCGCCGGGGCGGCGTCGGGCCGGCGCGACGAATGCAGCGACGCGTCCGACCCTAGCGGTTTCGATTGCGCCGATTGCGCGCGAAGGGCAGCCGGGCGCTGCGCGCAGCCAGGCGCAGCGCGCGCTCAGCGGGCGCGGGCAGCAGGCAGGGGCAGGCCGGCGAGGACATGGGGCGGAACTTAGCAGGCAAAGGCGGGCTCGCTCAACCCGCGGCCGCGGCGCCCGAGGCCACCGGACTGTCCGTGGTCAAGGCCGATGCACGGCCGCGGGTGCCACTCGGGGTCACCACGCCGAGCGAGACGATGAATTTCAGCGCCTCGTCCACGCTCATGTCGCACTCCTTGAGCTCCGATGGCGGCACCACGATGGTGTAGCCCGAGGTCGGGTTGGGCGCGGTGGGCACGAACACCGTGACCACATTGGCACCCAGCACCTCCTCGATGGCCGCACCCGGGCTGCCGACCACCAGGCCAATGGCCCATTGCCCGCGCTGCGGGAACTCCACCAGCGCGGCCTTGCGAAACGCATTGCCTTTGGGCGAGAGCATGGTGTCGGACACCTGCTTAACGCTCGAGTAGATCGACCGCACGATCGGAATGCGCGACAGGATGCCTTCCCACCAGCGCACCAGCCGGGCGCCGATGAAATTGGCCGCCAGCACGCCGGTCAGGAGCACGATCAGCAGCGTGAGCACCAGGCCGAAGCCCGGGATATGAAAGCCGAGCAGCTTGTCCGGATGCCAGGCTTGCGGCAGCAGGAGCAGCGTCTGGTCGAGCGTGCCCAGGAGCGCATTGAGCACCCAGAGCGTGATGCCCAGGGGCACCCAGATGAGCAAGCCGGTGATCAGGTACTTGCGGAACATGGGGTGTCAAAAGCAAAAGCCGCGGCACGTGGCCGCGGCTTTGTCCGTGAGTAGGTTTGTGAGTGGGCCGGTGAGTGGGTGGGGCGTCATGGGGCCGGTTGCTTGCCACCGGAGCTGGTGGCGCCGGTCGCGGTGCTTGTGTTGGTGCTGGGGCTTGTGCTGCTGGTGCCGGCGCTGCTGCTTGTGCTGGTGCTGGCCGCACTGTCGGTCTTGCCGCCCGACTTTGCATCCGTGCTCGCCGCCGGCGTCTTGCTGTCGGCCGCCGCGGGGGTCGTCGCGTCAGCCGGTTTTTCGGCGGGCGCTGACTTGTCGGCGTCCTTGCTGGCCTTCTTGGCGCCGTTGTCACGAAAATCCGTCACATACCAGCCACTGCCCTTCAACTGGAACCCGGCGGCTGTCACCTGCTTGGCATAGCTCGCCTGGTTGCATTGCGGGCAGACGGTCAGCGGCTGGTCGCTCATCTTTTGCAGCACGTCCTGCTGGTGGCCGCAGGACGCACATTTGTAGGCGTAAATGGGCATGACTTCGATCCTGTTGCCGGGCGCGGCAAAGCAGCGCCTCGATGGTGTCGCGGAGTATAGGTGGCGCCGGCCGGCGGCTTGCGCGCGAGATATGCGGCCAGGCGGGCGCAAATCCAAGGGGCGCGGTGGCCGCTGACGGCGGCGTGCAGGCGGTAGGTCCGGCCAGGACCTGCATTGGCGCGCGCGGCCCGAACGTCGCCGGCGGCCTCGCGTCCCGGCGCGCCTGCAGCCGTCCGGGTCGATGTTGACGACGGAGCCAGTCCGCCAGTCCCAATTGGGCCCCGGCCTGCGCCGGGGCGACGACCTCTCCCTATTGAGCCGGCATGGTTGAACTTGAACCGTTCGCCCTTAGCCTCTCGAAGGGCTTCGACAAGCTCAGCCAGAGCCTTTTCAAGTTCATGGCTGCCGGCTCAATAGTTGCATGTGGTGTTGCTCGAGGCTGCACTGGTGTGAAAGGGTGACAGTGGAACCGGGGCGCGTGCAACGTAGTGACCACGCGCCACTCAGACGGCCGTGTCGCCTTGGGCGGCGGTACTGACGGCGCGCACAGTTCGACAGATTGCGACAGATTGCAGCCAACGGAACAATCGAGACCTTGATGGCATTCGGCGGCAGCGGACGCTCGCAAAAGGACGAAAAGCACCGCTCTCCCAACTGGGAGGGCGCACCCTTGACCGACTTCGTCATCACGACGATCAACGTGCCCGATCGCCTGGACATGCAGGAGGTGCGGGCCCGCGAGGAAGAAGACGACGAGCCGACCCGCGCCCGCCGGCGGGGCCTGTTCATCGACAGTTATTCCATTGGCCTGTGGCTGCGTCGCATCCTCGTCGTCGCGGTGCTCGGCACCTTGCTGTTCTTCGTCTATGGCCGCCTGCGGCCGATCTACGACGGGCTCGCAGCACATCGGATTGCCGACCGCCTGACCAAGAGCCTCGGCCAGCGCGTGACCGTGGCCGAATCGCGCCTCGAGTTCAGCCGCAATCCGCGCCTAGCGCTCAAGGGCATCGACGTCGCGGGGCAGCTGAAGATCGACGACGTCGGCCTGCTGTTCAACTACGACGAGGCGATCCGCGCGGTGCGCGGCGGCCAGTGGGCCTGGGGCGAGGCGCAGGTCGGGCCGCTCAAGCTCACGCACGACCAGGCGATGGCGCTGCTGGAAGCGCTGCCCAAGGCGATGGCGGGTCTGCCGCCGTCGGTGTCGATCCTGCGGGTGGCCTCGGTCTCGTTTCCTGACTATCCGCTGCTGCCTGGCCGCTACGAAGTGGTGGTGCGGCGTGGCGAAAATGGCGGGGTGGCCTCGATCCAGATGGAGATGCTGGACATCGAGGGCCAGATGCGGATGAAGATCACGCCGCGCGGCGTCGGCGAGCCGGTCGACTTCTCGCTCGAGGCGCTGCGTTGGAAGGCACCCATCGGCCCGGCCTCGCCATGGTCGGACCTTGTTGCCAGCGGCCATGCCTCCACAAATCTGCTGATGGTCGACCGCTACGTCGGCAGCAACTTCTATGGCGCCACGCAGGGCCTGCTGGTGGCCGCACGCGACATCGAGTGGGCGGTGACCGGCACGGCGCGCGCGATCAACATCAACCTCGAGCAGCTGTTCCGCGGACTGCGGCCGGCGACCTCGGGGGCGGAGGCGGACGCATTCCGCAGCCCGTTCACGGGCCTGGCGAGCATGAACCTTGTGATCTCCGGCAGTGGTCCTACGCTGGACAAGGCGGTCGACTTCGCTTCGATCACGGGGCCGCTGGAGGTGCGCTATGCGCAGCTCAACGGCATCAACCTCGGCTACGCCGCGACTCGGGGCGCCTCGTCCATGGGCGGCGGGGGCCTGACCCGGTTTACTGAACTTGACGCCACCATCATGGCCTCTGGTCGGCAAGTGCTGCTGACGGACATCAGCGGCCGCGCTGGCGCGATGGCCACCCGCGGCGAAGTGCTGATCAATGACGACCTGTCGCTGATCGGCGCGCTGCGAGTGGACTTGGGCGTGACCCGGGTTCTGGCGCCCATCAACTTGCGCGTGCGGGGCAGTGCCCTGCAGCCGCAGTTCACCAATTAGCCTTTTTCGGAGCCGCTGGCGGGTCCCGGGTCTGGACGCTGGCACGGCGGCGGAACGACAGGAGAGCCGTCAGGCCGGTCGCGCCTCTTGTTTCACGTGAAACACCGCGACCTTCTGATTCGAGTGCTGTTTCACGTGGAACGCGTTGTGGTTCGGCTAGCTTCCGCCCATGATTTGAACTTCGCAGCACCGCCGGAACCTATACTTCGCGCCCGCCGCCGCCCGACACGGCCGTGTCCATCCAGTTAGGCGCGTCCAGTCGCTTCGCCCTGGTTTGCAGATGCTCTATCCCACTGAATTCGATGTGATTGTCGTTGGCGGCGGCCATGCGGGCACTGAGGCTGCGCTAGCGGCTGCGCGCATGGGTGTGACGACATTGCAGCTGACGCACAACATCGAAACGCTCGGGCAGATGTCCTGCAATCCGTCGATTGGCGGCATCGGCAAGGGTCATCTGGTGAAGGAAGTGGACGCGCTCGGCGGCGCAATGGCGCTGGCTGCTGACGAGTCCGGCATCCAATTTCGCATCCTGAACGGCTCCAAGGGGCCTGCAGTGCGGGCCACCCGCGCGCAGGCCGATCGGTTGCTCTACAAGCAGGCAATCCGCTCGCGCCTGGAAAACCAGCCCAAACTGATGCTGTTTCAGCAGGCCGTCGACGACCTGATGGTTGAAGGCGACCGCGTCGTGGGCGCCGTGACCCAGTCGGACCTGCGCTTTCGCGGCCGCACGGTGGTGCTGACCGCCGGCACCTTTCTCAATGGCCTCATCCATATTGGCCTGCAGCACTATTCCGCCGGCCGCGCTGGCGATCCGCCCGCCATCTCCCTGGCAGCGCGCCTGAAGGAACTGCAGTTGCCGCAGGGCCGGCTGAAGACGGGCACGCCACCGCGCATCGACGGCCGCACGATTGACTACAGCCAGTGCCAGGAGCAGCCGGGAGACCTCGACCCGGTGCCGGTGTTTTCGTTTCTCGGCACGCCTGAGCAGCACCCGCGCCAGGTGCCGTGCTGGATCACGCATACCAATGCGGCCACGCATGAGGTGATCCGCGCCAACCTCGACCGCAGCCCGATGTACTCGGGGGTGATCGAAGGCGTGGGGCCGCGCTACTGCCCGTCCATCGAGGACAAGATCCATCGCTTTGCCGACAAGGCGAGTCACCAGATCTTTCTCGAGCCCGAGGGCCTTACAACCCACGAGGTCTATCCGAACGGCATCTCCACCAGCCTGCCGTTCGACGTGCAGCTGCAAATCGTCCGCTCGATGAAGGGACTGGAGAACGCCCACATCCTGCGGCCGGGCTATGCCATCGAATACGACTACTTCGATCCGCGCGCGCTGAAAGCCTCGCTGGAGACCAAGTCGATCGCAGGCTTGTTCTTCGCCGGGCAGATCAATGGCACCACGGGCTATGAGGAGGCGGCGGCGCAGGGTCTGCTGGCCGGCGTCAACGCCGCCCTGCAAGTCCAGGAGCGTGCGCCCTGGTGCCCGCGCCGGGACGAGGCTTACCTGGGGGTGCTGGTCGACGACCTCATCACGCGCGGGGTCTCCGAGCCGTACCGCATGTTCACCAGCCGGGCGGAGTACCGATTGAGCCTGCGCGAAGACAACGCCGATCAGCGCCTGACCGAGGCTGGGCGGACCTTGGGCCTCGTTGGTGATCGCCGCTGGGACGCATTCAGCCGCAAGCGCGACGCGGTGGCGCGCGAACTGGAGCGGTTGAAGTCGACGTGGGTGAACCCCCGCTTACTTGCAGACCAAGAAGCGGCGCGGGTTCTCGGAAAGTCGATCGAACGTGAGTACACGCTTCACGACCTGCTGAAGCGGCCCGAGGTGTCCTACGCCAGCTTGCTGACGCTGGCCGCAGCCGACGGCGCGGCGCTCGGTGGTCCCGCCGTGCCGGGCGCCGAGGCGGCCCAAGTCGCCGAGCAGGTCGAGATCCAGACGAAGTACTCGGGCTACATCGCGCGCCAGCAGGACGAGGTGGCGCGCCATGAGTCGGCCGAGACGACCCGCATCCCGGCCGACCTCGACTATGCCGAGGTGCGTGGACTGTCGAACGAGGTGCGGCAGAAGTTTGCCCGCCAGCGGCCCGAGACCATCGGGCAGGCCGGCCGCATCTCCGGCGTGACCCCGGCGGCGATCTCGCTGCTGCTGGTGCACGTCAAGCGTCTGAACCGCGCCGGCGCCGAGCGCAGCGCAGCCTAGGCTTGCGGCGGCTCGGCCGTGCCCGCCGAAGCCGGCGCAACCCTGCCTGGCTCAAGGCCCGCAGGCCCGGCCCACACCTTCCACAAGGCCAGCGCCAGTGCCAGCAAGGTCGGTCCGATGAAGATGCCGACGAAGCCAAAGGCCAGCGCCCCGCCGATCACGCCGATGAACACCAGCACGAAGCCCATGTCGCTGCCGCGACTGATGATCATCGGTCGCAGCACGTTGTCCACCGTGCTCACCAGGCCCGCCCCCCAGATCGCCATGAAAATGGCCCAGCCGGTCTGACCTTCTGACAGCAGCCAGATCGTGGCGCCCAGCCACACCACCACTGTGCCGCCGGGCAGGATCGACAGCAGGGCAGTGAGGCCGCCGAGCAGCAGCGCGTTGGGCACGCCGGCGATCAGAAAGCCCACCAGTGCAATCACGCCCTGTGCCACTGCGGTGCCCACCAGCCCGAGCACGACACTCTGGATGGTCATCTGGGTGAGCCTGAGCATGTCGTCCGTCAGCCCGCCCGCCAAGCGGGCCAGCCCTCCGCGCAGGCTGGCGACAATCGCTTCGCCGTCGCGATACAGAAAGAAGGCGATGAAAGTCGCCAGCAGCAGTTGCAGCAAACCTTCGGCGACCAGGCGCAAGGTTGTCACGACCGGCTCGCGTGCCACGTCGGCCACTCGCAGCAGCAGGTCGCGCACTGCGCCCGGATCGGCAGCAAGCCCCCGGTAGTAGCTGTCTCCCAGCGAGCCGATGATGGGCAGGCGCGCGAGCCACGCGGGTGGCGGCGGCAAGCCTTGTTCAAACCAGCCGCGCGCGGCTGCGGCCCAGGCCGGGCCGCGGTCAATGAGGTCTTGCACCAGCCACGCCATTGGCAGCACCACCAGCAGCAGCACCGCCACCGTGAGGACGGTGGCCGCCCAGCCGTTGCTCAGGCGCGCACGCCGGCGAAGCAGCTCGAACACGGGCCAGGTTGCCAGCACGAACACCACTGCAAATAGGCCGGCGGCAAAAAATGGCCTGAGCACGACCAGCGCGCCGATGATCAGCGCGCCCAGGGCGACGAGGCCGAGCACGCGCGTGATCAGGTTGCGCTGGGCCAGGGAAGCGGCGGGGTCCATGCGCGCAGTCTATCGGTGCACTGTGGCTGCTCGGCGCGATGCGACGTTGACGCAGCGACTGAGCGCGGCGGGCGCGCGGGCGCGAGCGCAGGACATCGGGCAGGACTTAGCGCCGCGCGCGGCCTGCCATGATGGCGACCATGCCAACCGCCCACATTGACGCCAGCGCGCTCGCCCAGGGCGGTCGTGCGCTCGGGCTCGCGCTGACGCCTGCGCAGTGCGAGACGCTGGTGCGCTACAGCGCGCTGCTCCTGAAGTGGAACCGCACGCACAACCTCACGGCCATCGAGCGCGCGGACGAAGTGCTGACGCATCACTTGCTCGACTCGCTGGCCTTGGTGCCGCATGTGTCGCGGCTGGCGCGGCTGGGCCCCATGTCACCATCTTCAGCATCATCACTTCCACCCGCATCGCCAGCGTCATCTCCTGGGCCGCTCGTGCAGCTGCTCGATGTGGGCTCCGGCGGCGGCTTGCCCGCCGTGCCGCTGGCGATCGCCTGTCCGTGGCTGCAGGTCACGGCGGTGGACAAGGTACAGAAAAAGGTCGCCTTCCTGACGCAGGTGCGGGTTGAACTGGGCCTGTCGAATCTCAGTGCCGTCGCCACCCGCGTGGAGACCTGGCAGCCGCCCCAGCCGTTCGCGTTGATCGTCGCGCGCGCCTTCGCCAGCCTGGCTGACTTCGTCACACTCACGCGCCATCTGCTCGCCCCAGACGGCCGCTGGCTCGCCATGAAGGGCCAGCGCCCCGAGCCCGAGCTGGCTGAACTCGCCCACTTACCGCAAGGTGTTGAAGTAGTGTCCGTGCAGCCGATCCAGGTGCCGGGCCTGGACCAAGCGCGCCATCTCATCGAAATGAAACTGCACACACCATGAAAACAAGACACGCTCGATCGATTTGTCGCGGCCTGACCAACATCACACACGTGATCACGATCGCTGCGCTGGCTGCGGCCACGCTCATGCTCGCCGCATGCGCCGGCACGCCCGCGCCCAGCGTTGCCCCTGTGGCTGATCTGCCGCCCTTGCGGACCGTGCCGAAAGTGAATCTGCAGCGCTATCAGGGCACCTGGTATGAGATCGCGCGCACGCCCTTTGGCATCCAGGATCGCAACTGCGCGCGCGAAACAACCGCCACCTACACCGCGCGTGCCGATGGCGCCATCGATGTGCTCAACCGCTGCCTGCGCGCCGATGGCACTGTCTTTTCTGCGCTCGGCCTGGCGACCGTCATCGACCGCGACACCAATGCGCAGCTGGAGGTGACCTTCCTGCCCGCGTGGATCCGCTGGCTGCCGGTGGGACGTGGCGACTACTGGGTGCTGGAGCTCGCACCCGACTACAGCTACGTCGTGATCGGCGAACCGGGCCGGCGCTATCTGTGGATCCTCGCGCGCGCGCCGCGCATGGATGCCGCGACCTTTGCCAGCGTGAGCGCGCGCCTGCCAGTGCACGGCTATGACCCCGCGCGCCTGGTGCCGTCGCCCGGCAGCACGCTGCCCGCGGCCCTGCCGCAGCCGCGAACGTAGAATCGCGCCCTTCGTTGGCGGCCAGGGCTACTCCGGCACCGGCGGCACCGGCGGCACAAGAGGAGGGCGCAGTGTTCACGCAGTGGTTCGGCATCTCGGACTATCCGGCGTTTGCGCTCGCCGTGCTCGTGTTCCTGATGATTCCGGGGCCAGGCACCTTTGCCTTGCTCACCTCCACCGCCAAGGGCGGGCTGCGCGCCGGCTACGCCGCGCTGGCTGGCGTGATGCTCGGTGACTGGCTGCTGATGATTGCCGCCATGCTCGGTGTGGCCGCGCTGCTGGCCGCGCACCCGCTGCTGTTCAAGACCGTGCAGTACCTTGGCGTGGCCTATCTCGTCTACGTCGGCCTGCAGCTGCTGCGCGCGCGCGGCCAGGCGGCCACGCTGCTGCCGATCACGCCTGGTGCCTACCTGCGCCAGGCGTTTCTGATCACCGTGATCAACCCCAAGGCGATCGTGTTCTACATGGCGTTCTTTCCGCTGTTCATCGATCCGGCGCATTTCCAGGGCGTCACGACGCTGCTTGCCATGGGCGGCACCATCTCGCTGATCACCTTCGCCTACTGCTCGCTGCTGCTGGTGGCCGGCGAGTGGGTGGCGCAGCGCCTGCGCACGCATCAGCGCGTCGGTCGCTGGCTGTCGCGCCTGGCCGGTGTGACGCTGATCGGCTTTGGCGCGCGGCTGGCGGCGGAGTGATCATGGCGAGCGTCTTTTGCATTGCCAATCAGAAGGGCGGCGTGGGTAAGACCACGACGAGCGTCAATCTGGCCGCCGGGCTGGCTGCGCAGGGCCAGCGGGTCCTGCTGGTCGATCTCGATCCGCAAGGCAATGCAACGATGGGCAGCGGGGTGGACAAGCGCAGCCTGCAACGCAGCGTCTATCACGTGCTCATAGGCCTGGCATCGATGCGCGAGGCGCGCGTCAAGGCCGACTCGGGCGGCTACGACATGCTGCCGGCCAATCGTGAACTGGCCGGCGCAGAAGTCGAGCTGGTCGACCTCGATGAGCGCGAGTCGCGCCTGAAGTCAGCGCTAGCCGAGGTGGAGGGCGAGTACGACTTCGTGCTGATCGATTGCCCGCCGTCGTTGTCGATGCTCACGCTCAATGGCCTGTGCGCCGCGCATGGCGTAATCATCCCGATGCAGTGCGAGTACTTCGCGCTCGAAGGTCTTGCCGATCTCGTGAACACCATCAAGCGGGTCGCCGCCAACCTGAATCCGGACCTGAAGATCATCGGCCTGCTGCGCGTGATGTTCGACCCGCGCATGACGCTGCAGCAGCAGGTCTCGCAACAACTGGTCGACAAGTTTGGCGACAAGGTGTTCGAGACCATCATCCCGCGCAACGTGCGGCTCGCCGAGGCGCCTAGCTACGGGCTGCCCGGCGTGGCCTATGACCGTGCCTCGCGCGGCGCGCAGGCCTACATCAGCTTTGGCGCCGAGATGATCGAGCGCGTGCGGGCACTGTGATGGCGAAGGCTCGCGCAAAGCGCGGCCATGCGCGCCACAACAAGGGCGTTGCCGTCGTGGAGGACCTCGATTGATCAAGCGTCCCAAAGGCCTGGGCCGCGGCCTGGATGCACTGCTGGGCAGCGATGCCGCTGTCGCCACGCCGCCGGGCAGCCCGCAGGCGCTGCCGCTTTCAAAGCTGCGTGCGGGCAAGTACCAGCCGCGCACCCGCATGAACCCGGAGTCGCTGGCGGAGCTGGCCGAATCGATCAAGGCGCAGGGCGTGATGCAGCCCATTCTCGTTCGGCCGGTGGACAGCGGCCTATACGAGATCATCGCTGGCGAGCGGCGCTTTCGCGCCTCGCAAATGGCGGGTCTTACCGAAGTGCCCGTGCTGGTCAAGGCGGTGCCCGACGAGGCCGCGCTGGCCATGGCGCTGATCGAGAACATCCAGCGCGAGGACCTTAATCCGCTGGAAGAAGCGCAGGGCGTGCAGCGGCTGATCCGTGAGTTCGACTTCACGCACGAGCAGGCAGCGCAGGCCATCGGCCGTTCGCGCAGCGCTACCTCCAACCTGCTGCGGCTTCTGAATCTGGCGCAGCCGGTGCAGGAGATGCTGCTCGGCGGGCAGCTCGACATGGGGCACGCGCGCGCGCTGCTTGCCGTCGATGGCGCCACCCAGGTTCAGCTGGGCCATCAGATCGTGGTCAAGGGCCTGTCGGTGCGCGAGACCGAGGCTCTGGTGATGCGCGCGCAGAAGCCGCCCAGTGCGGACAAGGCCGCGACCAAGCGCAGCCGCGATGTGGAGCGCCTGGAAGAAGAGCTGGCCGACGCGCTTGGCGCCGTGGTGCGGCTGGATGCAGATGCCAAGGGCCGTGGCAAGCTCGTGATCCAGTTTTCCTCGCTCGATCAACTCGACGGCATCGTGCAACGCATGCGCGGCTGAAGTCGCCGCTCGTACTTGCTGACTGGGCGGACTAGGCGCATGCGCGCAGCGCCGGCCGTTCGACTCGTCGAAGCTTCAGCAAGCGATCGTCGGTTTTTCTACAGCGACGCCGCGCTGTGACAGCTACCGTGCCAACACGCTCTCACCTGTCACGGACGGCCCCCATCGATGACGAAACCCTGCGCCTCATAGCCCGCTTGAAGATCAACGCGGCCCGTGCCGGCATGCCGGTGGACGTGGTGCACTTTGTCGGCGACCGCCTGTATGCCAAGGGGGTGCTGCAGCGGTTCTCCGATGCGGCCGAGGAAGAGGGCGTGTTGCTGGTGCTGCAGCTGATGGACAAGCTGGGCATGACAAGCTCGATCAAGCAGGACGCCGTGGTGGTGCAGATGCCGATGTTGCGACCCGAGCGGGTCGCGGTCGAAAACCGCTACGTGGGTCGGCTGCGTTATTCCATTTCTAATTCAGAAGGCTAATATTTAGCCATGGCCAAGAAACGATGGAACGCACCCGAGGAAGATCGCTTTCGAGGTCGCGAAGCCCGCATTCGAGTTGGTTCTCCAGCGCCTCCAGGCTGTCGAAGACGAGGTTGTGGAAGAACTTCTCGCGCAATT
>JBIIZX010000319.1:0-4639 GCA_044346055.1 Burkholderiaceae bacterium
GGCGCATCTCGGCCTCCGTCGTCAAAGGGGACTTGCTGCGCTTCGATGGCTTGCCGCTGCTGACGCGCGTGCCTGGCCTGCCGGAGCTGCCGCGCGGCCAGCGCCTGGAGCTCGATCTCATTGCGCTCGACGAGGTCGATTTGTCGATCGAGGCGCGCCTGCACCAGCTGCTTGTCCAGCCGGTCGCTCAGGACCTTCTGGAGGACGAGGAAGACGCAGTGGTCGAGACGTCGGCCGAACAAGCAACGCAAGCTGCAACTTCGGATGCATCACCTACGCCGGACACAACGGCTGCATCCGATCCAAACGCCTCAGAAGCGACGATCCCGCAGGCCAGTTAGTCTGCTCGTCCTGCAGGCGGCGGTGGCTACAATCTCCGCGCTATTTTGCTCTGGCGAAGAATTTCCACTCATCTGCGTGTTGCGCCCGCTGTCTGGCGGTGACTCAATCCAAGCGACTGACAAGGCGACCTGGGCCAGTATGCACTCGGTCAACAGCGTGCTCGGTGACAAGGTGCTGGTGACGGCGTTTGCCGTCTCGGTGCTGCTGCACGCGGGCGTGCTCGCGGTGCGCTTTGTCGATCCCGAGTTCTTGCGCGTGCGCTCCACCGATCCGCCGCTGGAAATCATCCTGGTCAACGCCAAGAGCGAGGCGCGCCCGAGCAAGCCGGAGGCGCTGGCCCAAGCCAACCTCGATGGTGGCGGCGCCAATGAGTTTGGCCGCCGCGCCTCGCCGCTGCCCGACAGCTTTCAGGTGCGCGATGGTGACACGCTGGAATCCGCGCGCCGCATGGTCGAGCGGCTGGAAGCGGAGCAGAAGAAGCTGCTGGCACAGGTCAGCAACAGCGATCTCGCGCAGCCCGAGACGCTGCGCGATGCGCGGCTGCCGCAGCCGGAGGCTGGCTCCAGTGAAGAGAGCAAGCAGCAACTGGCACGCATGCAGGCCGCGATCGAAAAGCAGATCTCGGATTACCAAAAGCGGCCGCGCAAGCACCATTTCATGCCCAGCACCTCTGAGTACCGCTACGCGCGGTATGTGGAGGACTGGCGCGCGCGGGTGGAAAAGGTCGGCAACGAGAATTACCCCGATGACGCGCGGGGCAAGTTCTATGGCGCCGTGCGGCTGACGGTGGCCATACGCAAGGACGGCTCGGTGGTCGATACCATCGTTGAGCAATCGTCCGGTTCGCCAGTGCTGGATCGCGCGGCGCGGCGTATCGTCAAGCTCTCGTCGCCTTACCCGCCATTTCCGCCGGACATCGCGCGCGACACTGATATTCTGGAAATCACGCGCACATGGATCTTCACCAACGACCAGCTCGCCACCAAGAAATAGGACCGCGCAAATGACCCGCAGCAGCCGCTCACACAGCGCAGTGGCCGCGGCACCGACCGTGGCGCGCTATGCCGTGGTCGGCAATCCGATCCAACATAGCCTGTCGCCGCAGATCCATGCGCTGTTCGCAGCGCAATGCCGGCAGCAGATCACGTATGAAAAGTTGCTCGCGCCCATTGATGGCTTTGAGGAGTTCGCGCTCGGCCTGCGCGACGCCGGCTATCACGGCCTGAACGTCACAATCCCGTTCAAGCTCGACGCCACCAAGCTCGCCGACACGCTGACGCCGCGCGCCCGCCTGGCCGGTGCGGTCAACACGCTCAAGTTCGACGGCGACACCATCTTCGGCGACAACACCGATGGAGTTGGCTTCGTGCGTGACGTGCAAGCGCGCATGAAGTTCAAGCTCGAGGACGCTGCCGTCCTCATCCTCGGCGCCGGCGGCGGCGTGCGTGGCCTCATCGGCGCCTTGCTTGAGGAAAAGGCGCGCTGGATTGCGGTTGCCAACCGCACCCACGGCCGCGCGCAGGAATTGGCCGACGAGTTCGGCGTCGAGGCGCTGAGCTTCGATGAGGTGCCGGCCGAGCACTTTGACATCGTGATCAACGGCACACCGACCGGACTGCACGCGCAGGCGCCGAACATCGATCCCGAGACCTTTGACGACTGCACGCTGGCCTACGACCTCGTCTACGACCCGCATCCAACCCCGTTCATGGAACTGGCGCGGCGGGGCGGTGCCAAGGCGGTCAGCGACGGCCTGGGCATGCTGGTCGAGCAGGCGGCCGAGGCCTTCCTCGTCTGGCGCGGCGTGCGGCCCGAGACCGCGCCGGTCTACCGTGAGCTGCGGCGCCAGCTCGACGCCGTGCAAACCGCCGCCGCCGCCGCCGCGCGCTGACCCGGCTACCTGCGGTTGCCTGCATGAACGCTGCATGACCCTTGCATGAGCCTGCTGCGCCGGGCCGGCCGCTGGCTGTTGCGGCTGGCGCTTTTTGCGCTCCTGCTCGTGCTTGGCGCTCAGCTCTGGTACCTGGGCTGGGTTGCCTACTGGCGTTTTGAGAACCCGCGTTCCACCGCCTTCATGCAACATGAGTTGCAGCGACTGCGCGCGCTCGACGCCAACGCCCAACTGCGCCATGAGTGGGTGCCGTATGAGCGGATCAGCGTGCATTTGAAGCGCGCCGTGGTGACGGCCGAGGACGCGCGCTTCATCGAGCACGAGGGCGTGGACTGGGAGGCCATTCAAAAGGCCTACGAGGACAACTTAAAACGCGGGCGCCCCGCCCGCGGTGGCAGCACGATCTCTCAGCAGCTGGCCAAGAACCTGTTCCTGTCGGGCCAGCGCAGCTATGTGCGCAAGGCGCAGGAACTGGCGATCACTTTCATGATCGAGACGCTGTGGGACAAGCGCCGCATTCTCGAGGTGTACTTGAACGTGGTCGAATGGGGTGACGGCGTGTTCGGTGCCGAGGCCGCCGCCCGCCTGTACTTCGGCGTCAGCGCGCGCCAGCTCGGCCCCGAGGCGGCAGCGCGCATGGCAGCCTATCTTCCGAGCCCCAAGCGTTACGGGCGCGCGCGCAGCGGTCCGTATCTGGATAGCCGTACGGCAGCCATCCTGCGCTACATGCCGTCTGCCCAGATTCCTTAGCGCGCTCGCGCGCGCCAAGGATCTTTCGGTGGAACGAGGGGGCTCGGCTGGCCTCTTCGTGCTTGCCTGGCCAGAGTCAACGGGGCACAACTGCACGTCTGGCCGCTGTTGCGCGCCTAGAATCGTCGCGCTCATGAACGAACTCGCCACGCCAACCCAGGCCGACAAGCGTCCGCCGCGCGACCCCGAAGAGGCGCAGCGCGCGCTGGTGCGTGTGCAGGCGCTGCTCGAGCGGCAGCGGCGGGTGGAGTCGCTAGTGCAGCGCGAGCAAAGCAATCGCGAGCAAAGTCATCGAGAGCAGGCCACTGCCGCCGATGATAAGAAGGCGCTGGTCGAGCAGCTGGTGCATCGCCAGCACCTGTCCGAGCTGAAGTCGATCATCGACCGGCTGCATCCGGCCGACGTTGCCTACGTTCTCGAGGCGCTGCCCCGTGACGATCGCATGGTCGTGTGGGACAGCGTGAAAGCCGACTCGGATGGCGCTGTCCTGATCGAGGTCGGCGAGGGCGTGCGCGACACGCTGATCGAGGTAATGGACCGCCCCGAGCTGATCGCGGCAGTCAGCAAGCTCGACGCCGATGAGATCGCGTCGCTGGCCGACAGCCTGCCCGAGGATGTGGTCGAGGAAGTGCGGCAGTTACTGACTGCCGAAGAGCGCGCCCAGTTGCGCGCCGCCATGTCCTACCCGGAGGGCACGGTGGGCGAGCGCATGGACTACGACATGGTCACGATCCGTGATGACGTGACGCTCGAGGTCGTGCTGCGCTACCTGCGTCGCTTTGACGCGCTGCCCGACCATACCGACCAGGTGTTCGTGGTCGACCGCGATGACGTGCTCAAGGGTGCGTTGCCGATCGACCAGTTGCTGATCAACGAACCCGAGACCGAGGTGGCGGGCCTGATGCGCACCGACATCCTCACGCTCGCCCCACTGGACGACGCCGGTGAGGCGGCGCAGGCCTTCGAGCGTTACGACCTCGTGTCCGCGCCGGTGGTGGATTCGGGCGGGCGCCTGCTGGGCCGGTTGACCGTTGACGAAGTGGTTGACGTCATCCGCGAGGAGTCAGAAGAGCAGGCGCTGGCGCAGGCTGGCCTGCGCGAGGAAGAGGATCTGTTCGCCAGCGTGTGGAACTCGGCCAAGAACCGCTGGCTCTGGCTGGCCGTCAACCTGTGCACGGCGTTTTTCGCCTCACGCGTGATCGGCATGTTCGAAGGCACCATCCAGCAGGTGGTCGCCCTGGCGACGCTGATGACCGTGGTCATGGGCATCGCCGGCAACTCCGGCAACCAGACCATGACGCTGGTGATCCGCTCGCTCGCGCTCGGCCAGGTGACCGCGGGCAATGCGCGTCGCCTGGTGCTCAAGGAGCTGTCGATCGGTGCACTCAATGGCGCGGTGTGGGGCGGGCTCGCTGGCGTGCTGGCCTTCTGGATCTATCACGACTCGCCGCAGGGCTGGCTGATCGGCATGACCATGGCGATTGCCATGCTGCTGAACATGCTGGTCGGCGCGCTGGTGGGCATCTTCGTGCCCCTGACACTTGAGCGCCTGGGCCGCGACCCGGCGATGGGCGCGTCCGTGCTGTTGACGTTCACTACCGACAGCATGGGCGTGTTCATCTTTCTGGGCTTGGCGACCCTTTTCTTCTTGTAGAG
>JBIIZX010000320.1:0-4627 GCA_044346055.1 Burkholderiaceae bacterium
ACGCGCTCGACAAACTGCCGCGATGAGGCCACCGGTGTGCGGCCCACCTCGAGCACCCGGTCGCCGGTTTGTAGTCCGGCGCGCGCTGCAGCGCTGCCCTCCTGCACCTTGCCAACCTGCGGCGGTCCGCCAAAGACGCCCAGCCCGATGCGCAGCATCGGGTTGCCTTCGAGATCCTGCTTCGACAGGCCGGAGAGGTCGAGTTGCAGCTGGCGCGTGACGCCGTCGCGCCCGGCCACCGACAGCGGCACGCTGTCACGCTCGACCGCGCGTTGCAGCACCAGCCAGTTCAGTTCCGTGAACGAGCGCACCTCCTCGCCATCGACGGCGGTGATGCGATCGCCGGCGCGCAGGCCCGCGACCGCTGCCGGCGTGCCCGCGGCTGGCTGTGCTACGACCGCCTGTGGCTCCATCACGCCGAACACGCTGAGGCCCCAGTAGACGGCGATGGCCAGCAGCAGATTGGCCATGGGGCCGGCGAGCACGATCGCGATGCGCTTGTAGACCGACTGCCGATTGAAGGCGCGCGGCAGATCAGCGGGCGCGATCGGGCCGGTGTCGGTGTCGCGCTCGTCGAGCATGCGCACGTAGCCGCCAAGGGGCAAAGCGGCGACCACCCATTCGGTCTTGTCAGCGCCGGAGACCTTGCGATACAGCGGGCGACCGAAGCCGATTGAAAAGCGCAACACCTTGACGCCGCACTTGCGCGCGACCCAATAATGGCCGAGTTCATGGATCACGATCAGGATGCCGAGCGTGACGAGGAACGCGACGATGGTGATGACGAGACTCATTGTGGGTTGATCCTAGCGCGCGGTGATTAGGGCCTGTTGTGTTGCAATTGTCCGTGCCAGCGCGCGCGCCTGCCGGTCCAGTTCCACCACGCCGTCGACGTCGCCCGGTGCCTCGGTGGCCGCATGCTCCAGGGTCGACTCGATCACCTGCGCAATGGCTTCGAATGACAGGCGCTCCTGCAAGAACGCTTCGACCGCGATTTCGTTGGCGGCGTTCAATGCAATGCTCGCGGCAGGCCCCCGATCCAGTACTTCGTAGGCCAGTTGCAGGCAGGGAAAACGCTTGCGGTCAGGCGCTTCGAAGGTCAGCGCCTTGAGCGCCAGGAAGTCGAGCCGCGCCGAGCCGCTGTCGATGCGATCGGGAAAGCCGAGGCAGTAGGCGATGGGCGTGCGCATGTCGGGCGTGCCAAGCTGCGCGACCACCGAGCCGTCGCCGAACTCGACCATCGAGTGGATCACGCTCTGCGGGTGAATCACGACATCAATCAGGTCTGGCGCAAAGCCAAACAGCCAGCTGGCCTCAATGACTTCCAGTCCCTTGTTCATGAGCGTGGCCGAGTCGACCGAAATCTTGCGGCCCATGACCCAGTTGGGATGCGCCACCGCCTCGTCAGGCGTGATGCCGGCCAGATCCTCGCGCGTGCGAAACGGCCCGCCCGATGCGGTGAGCACCAGGCGGCGCACATTGCGCGCACGCTCGCCGGCACCAGCCAGGCACTGGTGGATCGCATTGTGTTCACTGTCCACCGGCAGCAGTTGCGCACCGCCGGCCTGCACCGCCTGCATCAGCAAGGCGCCGGCGCAGACGATCGCCTCCTTGTTGGCCAGCAACAGCCGCTTGCCCGCTCGCGCTGCGGCAAGTGTCGGCAGCAGGCCGGCCGCGCCGACAATCGCGGCGATCACGACTTGGGCACGTGGATCAGCCGCTACCTCTGCCAGGGCAGCGGAACCAGCGCGCGCCTCGGTTGGCAGGTTCGCAGCGCGCAACGCCTGGCGCAACTCGCCCTCGCGCGCCGGGTCAGCGATCACCGCCACCTGCGGCCGAAAGCGCCGGCACAGCTCGATGAGCGGCGCCACGCTCGCGTGCGCGGTCAGCGCAAACACCTCGAAGCGCTCCGGGTGCCGGGCGATGACATCGAGGCTGCTGGCACCGATCGAGCCGGTCGCGCCCAGGATCGTGACGCCCTGCTTCAATTGATCCACCGCTGGATGAGCACCGCCGCCGGCAGCACGGGAAGCAAGGCGTCGATGCGATCGAGCACGCCGCCATGACCGGGCAGCAGGCCGCTGCTGTCCTTCATGCCGGCCTGCCGCTTCATCAGGCTTTCAAACAGGTCACCGACGATCGACACCGCTACCAGCACACACAGCAAGACCAGAACCACGACGGGATTGAGCACGGCAAACAGCTGAGTTGAAAAGACGGGCGCCGAGGGCCATAGGACACGTGCCAGTGCGGCGCTCAACACCACACCGGCAAGCGCGCCGTACACGCCGGCCCAGGTCTTGCCGGGACTGATGCTGGGCGCCAGCTTGCGCTTGCCAAAGGCGCGGCCGGCAAAGTAGGCGGCGATGTCGGCCAGCCAGACCAAGGCCAGCACAGACAGCAGCGCCACGATGCCGAGTGCGTGCAAATAAAGAAGCGCAAACCAGGCCGCCGCGAGCAACGTGAGGCACAGCACGAAGGACACCTTGCGGCCGAGGCGCACGCCGCCGCGCTCGGCCTGCAGCAGCATCACGAGCAGGGACAGCCAGACCGCGCATGCGCCTGCCACGATCAGCGTGAGCACCGGCCCCACCGGCGTGCGCCCGAGCAATTCAATGGCAAGCAACAAGGCGGCAAAGACAGTTCCAAGCACCGCCGCGATGCGCCCGGGCAGCCCGGCAAGGCGCAGCCACTCGAAGGCGGCAGCACCGATCAGCAGGGTGGCCACCAGCACAAAGGCCAGTCGGCCGAGCGCGAAGGCCGCCAGCAGGATCGCCATCAGTACCATCGCGGTGATGACGCGCTGCTTCAGCATGCTCGCTGGCCGCTTGACGCACGACGCTGTCGCATCACGCGTTGGCCGCCACTTGCTGGCTGGTGCGACCAAACCGGCGTTCACGTTGCGCGTACCAGGCCAGCGCCTCGTCAAAGGCCGCAGCACTGAACTCGGGCCACAGGGTGTGGGTGAAATACAGCTCGGCGTAGGCGCACTGCCACAGCAGGAAGTTGCTGATGCGCTGCTCGCCGCCGGTGCGGATCAACAGGTCGGGGTCCGGTGCGAACGACAGCCCAAGATGGCGCTGCAGCGACTCCTCGGTAATCGCCATGCTGCCCTGCGCTTGGCCGCCGCCTTCTTCACCTTGCCCCTCGCGCAAGGCGGCCCGCGCCGCTTGCACAATGTCCCAGCGGCCGCCATAGCTCACGCACAGGGTGAGATGCAGGCCTCCGTTGCTCGCCGTGCGCGATTCCGCATCGACGATCAGGCGTTGCAGTTCCTTGTCGAGCGCGCCGCGCTCGCCCACGATGCGCAGGCGGATGTCGTTCTCCACCAGCTTGCCGACCTCGCGCTGCAGCGCCGTGACGAACAGACGCATGATGGTGGAGACTTCATCGGCCGGCCGGTTCCAGTTCTCGGAGCTGAAGGCGAACAGCGTCAGATACTCAATGCCGCGGCGACCACAGGTCTCGAGCACGCCGCGCACCGAGTCGAGTCCGCGCGAGTGCCCCGCCATGCGCGGCAGGTGCCGCGCGGTGGCCCAGCGGCCGTTGCCATCCATGATGATGGCGACGTGACGCGGGACTGCTGGCTGCGTCGGCCGCTGCATGATGGCTGCGATGTCCTGGCTGGGCCCTAGACGGTCAGAAGCTCTTTTTCCTTGTCCGCCGTGAGCTTGTCGATGTCGGCGATATTGCGGTCCGTGAGCTTTTGCACGTCGTCCTGCGCACGGCGCTCGTCGTCCTCTGACACCAGCTTTTTCTTCAGCAGTTCCTTGAGGTGGTTGTTGGCGTCGCGGCGCAGATTGCGCACCGCCACCTTGGCGTTCTCGCCTTCGTGCTTGACCACCTTGGTCAGTTCCTTGCGGCGCTCCTCGGTGAGCGGCGGCATCGGCACACGGATCAGATCGCCCGCGGTGGACGGATTCAGGCCCAGGTCGGAATCGCGGATTGCCTTCTCCACGACCGGCACCATTTTCTTTTCCCACGGCTGCACGGTGATCGTGCGCGCATCGCCCAGGCCCACGTTGGCGATCTGCGACAGCGGCACCATTGAACCGTAATAGTCGACCTGGATATGGTCGAGCAGGCCGGCGTGGGCGCGCCCGGTGCGGATCTTGGCCAGGTCGTGCTTGAGCGCCTCGACCGACTTCTTCATCTTGTCTTCGGTGCTCTTGCGAATCTCTGCAATGGTCATCTTGGTCTCCTGAACCCGCGCCAACTGGCCATCCCAGGCTGCCACGCAGACTGTTTCCCCTGGGACGCCGCGCCGGGTCTCAAACGTGCACGAGCGTGCCCTCGTCTTCGCCGAGCACGACGCGCTTGAGCGCACCGGGCTTGCCAATGTCAAACACCGTAATGGGCAGCTTCTGGTCACGACACAAGGCAAATGCCGTTGCGTCCATGATCTGCAGCCGACGGCTGAGCGCCTCGTCGAAGGTGATGCTGGCGTAGCGCGTGGCAGAGGGATCCTTCTTGGGGTCCGCCGTGTACACGCCGTCGACCTTGGTCGCCTTCAGCACGATCTGCGCGCCCACCTCGGCGCCGCGCAAGGCGGCGGCAGTGTCGGTGGTGAAAAACGGATTGCCCGTTCCAGCGGCAAAGATCACGACCTTGCCTTCCTCAAGGTAGC
>JBIIZX010000321.1:0-4604 GCA_044346055.1 Burkholderiaceae bacterium
CCCTTGGACTTGTCACCCTCCACGTGCACGACACGCGTGATCGTCGCCTCGCGCGGGCCCTGCTGCGCCCACAGCACATGCGGCATGCCGATGTTCGGATAGGCGATGTTGTTCCACCCCGTGGGCATGCTCGCATCGCGGTAGTAGCCGCGCAGCAGAGTGAACAGGTAGTCCGTGCCCCTGTAGTCGAACGAGGTACGGGCGCGCACGATGACCGACAGGTCCGGCGGCGCCTTGCCGAACCAGACCTTGGCGTCGGCCGGCTGCATCGAGATCTGCATCGAGTCGCCCACCTTGCGGGTGGGATCGAAGATCAGGAAGTCGCGGATCTGCTTCTCGTCCAGGCCGATCTGCGTCAGCCGGTTCCAGCGCATGAGATTGGCGCTGTGGCAGTTCAGGCAGTGGTTGGCAAAGATGCGAGCGCCGTTTTGCAGCGCGGCCAGATCCTTGGTGCGTGCGGTGGGGAACACGTCCATCGGCACGGTGACGCCGCCCGCGGCCTGCACCTGCTGGGCAGTGCTGACGAGGCCGACCAGCAGCGCTACCGCCAGCGTGAAGAGAGCTCTTTTCATTGTTGTCATGTCCCGCTCAATGCGCCACGAACGTCACGCGGTCGGGAACCGGCTTGAACTCGCCCATGCGGCTCCACCACGGCATGAGCAGGAAAAAGCCGAAGTACAAGATGGTGCCGATCTGCGAGATGGTCTCGTTCACGGGTGACGGCGGCTGCGTGCCAAAGTAGCCGAGCACGACGAACACCACCACGAAGGCCATCAGCAGCCAAAAGTGCCAGCCCGGCCGGTAGCGCATCGAGCGCGCAGGCGAGTGGTCGAACCACGGCAGGCCGAAGAAGATCATGACCGAGGCACCCATCAGCACCACGCCCCAGAACTTCGGATCGAGTGAAACTGGTGAGGCCGGGATCATGACCAGCGCGATGACGATGGCCGCACCGAGCGCGATAAAGCGCACGATGGAGTCGCGCCAGGTCAGGAACAGCAGCGCGCCATAGGCGAGCACGCCCAGGCCCAGCACCCACATGAACGGCGCCGTGGTGGCGCGCAGGATCGAATAATACGGCGTGAAGTACCACACCGGCGCAATGTGCGGCGGCGTTTGCAGCGGATCGGCCGGGATGAAGTTGTTCCATTCGAGGAAGTAGCCACCCATCTCAGGAAAGAAGAACACCACCGACATGAAGGCCATCAGGAAGATGCCCAGCCAGAAGATGTCGTGCACGGTGTAGTACGGGTGGAAAGGAATGCCGTCGAGCGGGCGGCCTTTTTCGTCCTTCTTTTCCTTGATCTCGATGCCGTCCGGGTTGTTGGAGCCGACGTCGTGCAGCGCCAGGATATGCGCCACCACCAGCCCGATGAGCACCAGCGGAATGGCAATCACGTGCAAGGCAAAGAAGCGGTTGAGAGTAGCGTCCGACACCACGTAGTCGCCGCGGATGAACACCGCCAGATCGGGGCCGATCAGCGGGATCGACGAGAACAGGTTGACGATCACCTGCGCGCCCCAGAAGCTCATCTGCCCCCAGGGCAGCAGATAGCCGAAGAACGCCTCGGCCATGAGCGCCAGGAAGATGAGGCAGCCGAAGATCCAGATCAGTTCGCGAGGACGGCGATAGCTGCCGTACATCAACGCGCGGAACATGTGCAGGTAGACGACGATGAAGAAGAACGACGCGCCCGTCGAGTGCATGTAGCGGATGAACCAGCCGCCCGGCACGTCGCGCATGATGTACTCGACCGACTCGAACGCGTAGCGCGCATCCGGCTTGTAGTGCATCACCAGGAAGATGCCGGTGATGATCTGGATCGCGAGCACGGTGATCGCCAGCCCGCCGAAGATGTACCAGAAGTTGAAATTCTTCGGCGCGTAGTACTCGGACAAATGCTTCTTGTACTCCGACATCAGGGTGGGCATGCGCTGATCCACCCAGCCCAGAACGCCCTTGTACTCAGTCTCGTGCAAAGCCATGTCTAGCCTTCGTGCTTGCTGCCCATAAACGGGCGGTCAAAAAGGTACGCGGGCACCCCGGCAAAGTTGCGCGGTGCGGCCCGCCCGGGCCGTGCTCCTCAGGCCTTGTCTTCGCCGATCACGACGGTGGTGTCCGACAGGTACATGTGCGGTGGCACCTCGAGGTTGTCCGGCGCGGGCTTCGCCTTGTACACGCGGCCGGCCAGATCGAAGGTGGAGCCGTGACATGGGCAAAAGAAGCCGGGATCGGCACCCAGGACGATGTTGCTGCCAGCGGCCAACGGACCCACCGGCGAGCAGCCCAAGTGGGTGCAGATCCCCACGGCGATGAAGTATTCGGGCTTGATCGAGCGCAGTTCGTTGCGCGCGTACTCCGGCGTCGGAAACGCCGTGCGCTGCGACTTCGGATCCGCCACCACGCCATCGGCTTTTCTCACCGACTCGATCATTTCGGGCGTGCGGCGCAGCACCCACACCGGCTTGCCTTGCCACTCGACGGTCTTCATCTCGCCCAGCGCGATGCCCGACAGATCGACCTGGACCGGCGCGCCGGCCGCCTTGGCGCGTTCGGACGGCGCGAAAGATGAAACAAACGGCACAGCGATGGCAGCAGCGCCGACGCCGCCGACCGCACAGGCAGTCACCAGCGCTGCGCGCCGCTCACCATCAGCAGGCCCGGGGGCAGTGGGGTTGGAAGACATGGAATAGGGTCCGAAGGGGAGGAAGTGAAAAGCCGGTGTGCCGGGCCGCCCAAGCGTTTTGAGCTAATGTCCAAGCTGATGTCGAAGCTGATACCGAGGCCGTTGTCGAGGCTCATGCCAGGGCACAAGCCACACCACCGGCCTAGACATAAGTGCGACTAAGGCCGAGACGCATAGAGCAGGGGCCGCCCGCCAAATCCCGTCGATTTTACTGCAAGTGCGAAACGACTCGCCCGCGACACGGTTAGGACACATCTGCGACCGACCTCGGGCCTGGGCGGCCGCGCTCCCTGGCCAGCCAGGCGCCGTGCTCATCCGCCGACTTGCGCGACCCGACAATCGCGCACAACCCCGCCGGCGGGGCACAATCGCGCCCCGCGGCAACCAACATAAATCAGAACGAGGAAGTTCAACATGGGAATGCTCAAGGAATTCCGGGATTTCGCGGTGAAGGGCAACGTCATCGACCTGGCCGTTGGCGTGATCATTGGCGCGGCCTTCGGCAAGATCGTCGATTCCGCGGTCAGGGATCTGATCATGCCGATCATCGGCAGCCTGGGCAGCGTGGACTTCAAGGAGTACTACATCGTCCTGTCCAAGCCGGCCAACTACACCGGGCCCATGACCTACGACGCCCTGTCCAAGGCCGGCGCACCGCTGTTCGCCTACGGACAGTTCATCACGATCCTGCTGAACTTCGTCATCCTGGCGTTCATCATCTTCTGGATGGTCAAGGCCATCAACCGGGTGAAAGCGGCCGCCATCGCGGAGCAGGAGGCCGCGCCTGCTGCCACTCCCGAGGATGTATTGCTGCTGCGCGAGATCCGGGATTCGCTGAGAAAGTAGCGCCTCCGGCGCCGACGGGCCGGCTCTGCCGGCCTGCCCCTGGCACCCGCGCCGCTTCACAGAGCCTCATCCATGCTGCGACGTCTCTGGCTGCTCTTTGCCCAGGCCACCACGGTTGGCCTGGCGCTGCTGTTCATCGTCGCGACACTGAAGCCCGACTGGCTGCGACGCAGCCCGGTGGCGCTGTCCACGCCAGTCTCCGGCAACGTGTCGATCCAGCAGGTGGCCGCCCAGCCCGGCAGCCGCCCGGAGCCTGCGGGCTCCTATGCCGATGCAGCCAAGCGCGCGGCGCCGGCGGTGGTCAGCATCTACACCACCAAGGAAGTGAAAGAGCGGCGCTCGCCGATCGATGATCCGCTGTTCGAGCGGTTTTTCGGACAGACCCCGCGCAGCGGCCGCGAATCCAGCCTCGGCTCAGGCGTGATCGCCACCGCCGACGGCTATGTGCTCACCAACAACCACGTGGTGCAGGCGGCCGACGAGATCGCGGTGGCGCTGCCCGATGGCCGTCGACTGCCGGCGCAACTGATCGGCGCCGATCCCGACACCGATCTGGCCGTGCTGTGGGTGAAGGCCACCAATTTGCCCGCCATCACTTTCGGCCGCTCCGAGGCGCTGAATGTCGGCGATGTCGTGCTGGCCATCGGCAACCCCTTCGATGTAGGCCAGACGGTGACGCTGGGGATCGTCTCGGCGCTCGGACGCAACAACCTGGGCATCAACCGCTACGAGAACTTCATCCAGACCGACGCGGCCATCAACCAGGGCAATTCAGGCGGCGCCCTGATCGACGCCCATGGCAACTTGGTGGGCGTGAACACGGCCATTTATTCGCGCACCGGCGGCTCGGTGGGCATCGGCTTCGCGATTCCGACCACCATCATCACCGACGTGCTGGATCAGTTGATCAAGCAAGGCAAGGTGGTGCGCGGCTACTTCGGCATCGAGCCCGAGGACATCTCGCAGGAAATCGCCGACGTCTACAAGCTGCCGACCGCCACCGGCGTGCATGTGCGCGGCGTGGTGCCGCAGGGGCCGGCGGCGCGCGGCGGCATCGAGCCGGGCGACATC
>JBIIZX010000020.1:0-15384 GCA_044346055.1 Burkholderiaceae bacterium
TCGCCGGCAACGCAGCGCAACCCCAGCCCAATGATCAACGCCCAACCGCACCGCTCACGATAGTTGTCGCTAACAGCTCAGGATAGTTGACGCCGGGCACCGAGCGCATGGCCAAGAGCTATGCACGCAGCTTTGAGCTGCCGGTCGAAGTCACCGAGGTTGGTGCACAGGCCGTGTATGACAACGGTGTGCTCATGCTGACGCTACCCAAGCGGGCGCCCAGCACGGCACGCCGGCTGGCGGTTCAGTAATCGAGGTCAAGTAGTCGACGTCCGGGCATTTGACGTCCGGTAAGCAACGGTCCCGTCGGCCGACGAACTGGGAGGTTTCACCGACAAAGGTGCAAGCAAACATCTGGAGCGGTTAGCGACCACATGACTGGCGGGAGCTGGGCACGGTCGCAGCGGGGGCGGTGGCGGATCGATCCGCCCCGCCGCCGTTTTCTTGTGATGCCCCGACGTGCACGCTCCCTCTTGAAACCGGCGCGCGTCTCCCCTAGCTATTGACCATGGCTGCGGTGCGCGGCCCCGATCTAGCTGCAAGAGGAGGATCTGCCATGAATGGATTGCCTGTGCGACGCGACGCCGTGAGCGCTTTTGACGAGTTCATCAACGACTTTTTTGCGCGTGCCGGCGTGCCAGTGGTTGCCCGCGGCGCGGAGCTGCCAGCCGCTGTCCGTGCGCGGATGGATGTGATCGACAAGGGCGAGAGGTACGAGGTACTGGTTGACCTGCCCGGGGTCAAGAAGGAAGACATTCAGGTCACGGTGGAAGGCGCCCGCGTGGCGATTGCCGCTGAGTCCAAGGGCCAGCGCGCCGTGGAACAAGACGGCAAGGACGGCGCCCGCGTGCTGCACACCGAGCGCCATTCCGCCAGCTACGCCCGCAGCTTTGAGCTGCCGGCCGAAGTGACCGAAGACGGCGCCGAGGCCGCGTTCGAAAACGGTGTGCTCAAGCTGGCACTGCCCAAGCGGGCAACGGTGACAAGCAAGCGCATTTCGGTGCGATAAGCGCTCGCGATGTACGCGATGACGTGGTCGCTGCGCGACCGACGTCATCGCACGTGCATCGCTGGCTCCGGCCGCTCGCTGCGCGAGCTTCACGCCGGCTGCGCCGGCATGAGCCTTCGTCGCCACTCCGCTGCGCTCCGTGGTCGCGATTAGGTGGTACGGAATCGCAGGCGGAGCCAGACGATTCCGAAACGGATCCTCGCTCTCGCGTTGCTTCGCTCGGACGGAGCGCGAGCGGCGCGACTGCGCGTCGCTTTGCTTGCGCCGCCCTTCGTTGCGCGCGGTCCCGGTAACGATTGATGAGCCGGCCAGACGGCGCGCGCGAGCGATGGGGGATCGCTAGGCCGGCTTTGGCGCGCGCCAAGCGAGCGACGCTCGCGGGCGTGCGCCTGCGTGGCCGGAGCGCAGCGCGCGTAGGGCACCATCTTTCGAATCAGCTGGCTCTGCCAGTGATTCGAAACTGGTCCTACCGCTTTGCGTGCACGTGCGAGGCCGCAGGCCTCGCGTACACGCAAAGCGCTAGGATTCGCCCTGTGTACACCTCCGCCGACCATGAGTTCATGCGCCGGGCGCTGGAGCTGGCGGAGCGCGCCATGTTCCATGCGTCGCCCAATCCGCGCGTCGGCTGCGTGGTGGTGCGCGACGGACGCATCATCGGTGAAGGCGCCACCCAGGCCCCAGGCTCCAATCATGCCGAGATCGAGGCGCTGCAGGATGCGCGGCGCAACGGCCATGACCTGCACGGCGCCACCGCCTATGTCTCGCTCGAGCCGTGTTCGCACTTCGGGCGCACGCCACCGTGCGCCACGGCGCTGATCGAGGCGCGGCTGGCGCGTGTGATCGCGGCGGTCGAGGATCCCAGTCCGCTGGTCGCCGGTCGTGGCCTGGCGATGCTGCGCGACAACGGCGTGGACGTGCGCTGCGGCCTGTTGGCCAATGAAGCGGCCGAGCTGAACATCGGATTTTTCGCGCGCATGAACCGCGGGCGCCCGTGGCTGCGCATGAAGATTGCCGCCAGTCTCGATGGCAAGACGGCACTGGGCAACGGCGTGTCGCAATGGATCACGTCAGAGGCGGCGCGCACTGACGGACACGCCTGGCGCGCGCGTGCCTGCGCCATTCTTACCGGCATCGGCACTGTGCAGGCCGACAATCCGCAGTTGTCGGTGCGACTGGTGAAAACGTCGCGCCAGCCGCTCAAGGTGCTGGTGGACTCGCGGCTCGAGGTCGATCCTGCGGCGCGTCTGTTCGATGGCAACAGCGTGCTGATCGCCTGCGCCTTTGCGGACCCCGAAAAAGTCGCGCGCCTGCGCGAACTCAATGCCGATGTGGTCGAGCTGCCCAATGATGAAGGCAAGGTCGATCTGAAGGCGCTGACGCATGAGCTGGCGCGGCGCGGCATCAATGAGCTGCATGTCGAGGCGGGCTACAAGCTCAATGGCTCGCTGGTAAATGCGGGCCTGGTCGATGAGCTTCTCGTGTACTTGGCGCCGCTGTTGATCGGCGAGGCAACTGGCATGGTGCATCTGCCGGCACTGTCGGACCTCGGCCAGGCGCGGCGCCTGAGTTTTCACGAGGTCACGCAGGTGGGCGAGGACGTGCGCGTGCTGGCGCGGCTGGCACCTGCCGCCGCGGATGCGCCGACGGTGCTCCAGTCGCCCGATGCACAGGACGCGCAGCGCGGGCTTGCGACCAACAACCCACATTCCCACGACCCTCACGACCATCGTGGGGCGCGCGAGCCGCACTGATGTTTACCGGCATCGTGCAGGTCGTCGGCTGCATCCAGCGCAGCGAGGCACTGGGCTTTGGCCGGCGCCTGACAATCCATGCGCCTGCACTCGGGCTTGACGACGTGCGCATCGGCGATTCGATCGCTATCAACGGCGCTTGCATGACGGTGACCAGCAAGACCGCGCGCGAGTTCACGATTGATGTGTCGGCCGAGTCGCTGTCGAAGACGGCGGGACTGGATGGCCGGCGTGAGGTCAATCTCGAAAAGTCGATGCGCCTGGGTGACCGCGTCGACGGCCATCTGGTGAGCGGCCATGTAGATGGCACGGGCAAGGTGGTCGTGATGGAGCAGCGCGGCGAAAGCTGGCTGCTGATCGTCGAGGCTCCCGCGGCGCTTGCGCGCTACTTCGCCTACAAAGGCTCGGTCACCGTGAACGGCGTCTCGCTTACGGTGAACCAGGTCGAAGACGTGCTGCGCGGCGGCGAGCTTGCCGGCTGCAATCTCTGGATCAACCTGATCCCGCACACCGTCGCCGTCACCACGCTGGCGCAGCTCAAGCCCGGTGATCGCGTGAACCTCGAGGTGGACATGCTGGCGCGCTACGTCGAGCGCATGCTCTCCCTGCAAGCGCGCTGAGTGGCTGTTCGCCGGGCGTCACTTGACGCTCGCCTCGGCCCGATGATGCTCACTGGCGCTGTCCTCTGCCCGCTGTTCGCAGGCGCTGCCGTGACGCCTGCCGCAGCTTCGCAATCAAGTTCGAGCCACCGCGCGCCATGATGGCCGCACCCGTCCTGTCCGTGGTCCTGGCACTGCTGCTGCCACTCCTGCTCGTGCTTGCGCTGGCTTGGCGCGAGCCCGAGCGGCGCGCCTTGGCCATCGCGTTCGTCGCCACGCTGCTGCTTTACCTCGGGCTGCGCGAGGTTCCGGTGCTGCTGTTCGACACGCGGCCCGTTGGCGAGCACTGGAACTGGGCCGGTGAGTCGCTCGCACTCGCCGCAGTGGTGCTGGTGGCGCATCAACTGGTGCGCGCTGCCGGCTTCTCCTGGCGCGAATTCGGCGTGACGCTCATTCAGCGGCCCGGCAGCCTGCGGCCGGGCCTGGCCGTATCGCTGCTCGTGCTCGCGGCCAACTATCTACTCATGTCGTTCTCGACCTTTCGCGTCGCGAGCATTCCACTGGAGACCTGGCTGTACCAGGCGAGTCTGCCTGGTCTGGTGGAAGAGATCGTGTTCCGTGGCGTGCTGCTCGCGCTCGCCGACCGCCTGTTTGCGCCGCGCTGGCGCCTCGCCGGTGTGCAGCTTGGCTGGGGCGCCGTGCTGATGACATTCATCTTCGTTGCGCTGCATGGCTTCAGTGCGCACGCGCTCACCGGCGTGCTGCCGGCCGCGCTGCTTTATCTTTGGCTGCGCGCATTCACCGGCAGCCTTGTCCTGCCGATACTCGTGCATAACGCCTGGAATCTTTCTGTTTATGTTGCGCACCTTTGATTGGTGCACCTCTGCCTGGCGCGCCTCTGCTTGACCCACATCAACTTGACCCACTTCCGACTGGCCCACTGCTGATGCCTGCACTCTTTGAACCGCTCGCCCTGCGTTTTCTCAAGCTTGCCAACCGCATCGTCGTCTCGCCGATGTGCATGTATTCAGCTGTGGATGGGAGTGCGTCGGCCTGGCACCAGGCGCACCTGGGCTCGCTGGCGCTCTCTGGCGCGGGCCTGCTCTTCGTCGAGGCAACCGCGGTGTCGCCCGAGGGTCGCATCACGCCCGGCTGCCTGGGGCTGTACAGCGACGCCAACGAGGCCGCGCTTGCGCCCATCGTGGCGATGGTCAAGGCGGTGGCGCCGATTGCGCTTGGCATCCAGCTGGCTCATGCGGGTCGTAAGGCGGCGAGCCTGGCGCCGTGGATTGGCGGCCGGCTCAGGCCGACCGACCCGCAGGGTTGGCAGACCGTCTCGGCCTCCGCGGTGCCGTTCAACGAAACCGACCCGGTGCCGCGTGCGTTGAGCCGCGCCGAGGTCGAAGCCTTGCCGGGACAGTGGGCGCAGGCCGCGCAGCGCGCCGTGCGGCTTGGCTTCGATGCAATCGAGGTCCACATGGCGCACGGCTACCTGATGCATCAGTTCTTGTCGCCGCAGTCCAATCGGCGCGACGATGACTATGGCGGCTCGTTCGACAGCCGCACGCGACTGCCGCTGGCGGTGTTCGATGCCGTGCGCGCTGCTGTGCCCGCGCACATCCCGGTCGGCGTGCGCGTGTCGGCCACCGACTGGCTGGAGCATGTTGATGAGCCGAGCTGGACCCTGGAGCAGACGGTCGAGCTGGCGCAGCGGCTGAAGGCACGCGGCTGCGACTGGATCGACGTGTCCTCGGCCGGCATCTCGCTGCGGCAGAAGATCGTGGCGGGACCCGGCTATCAGGTGCCGCTGGCGCAGGCGATCAAAGCAGCGACGGGCATGACGACGATCGCGGTCGGCATGATCACCGAGCCACGGCAGGCCGAGGCGATCGTGGCCCAGGGGCGGGCTGATCTGGTGGCGCTGGCCAAGGGCTTCCTGTTCGACCCGCGCTGGGCGTGGCGCGCGGCGGCGGAACTGGGCGTGCCGGTGCAGGCGCCCAAGCAGTATTGGAAGATGGTGCCCAAGGGCAGCGGGCTCGCCTTTACCGAGCCGCCGTTTGGAGCGTGAACCTGGAGCGTGAACCTGGAGCATGACCCTGGCGCGTGACCGCGGCGACGGACGATCCCGCTGCGCACTCTGCTGCTGCAACCCCTGCTGCTGCAAACCCTGTTACGCACCCATTGCCCCTTCTCAAGCAACCCGATTTGGCGGGCAGGGTCATGCCCCGCCCGGCGCAAGGCGCGACCTACAATGGCGCTCGTGCTGATTTGCGAAAGCCCGCCATGCTGAGCGCTGTCCCAAAGATCTCCGTTGCCGCCAGCGAGATCGCGCCCACCGCCACCATCATCGAGGCCATCAAGCGTGGCGAGATGGTGGTGCTGGTTGACGATGAAGATCGCGAGAACGAAGGCGACCTGGTCTTTGCTGCCGACTTCGTCAGCGCCGACAAGATCAACTTCATGGCCAAGCATGCGCGCGGCCTGGTCTGCCTCACGCTGACCGAGGCGCATGCGCGCCGGCTGGCGCTGCCGCCGATGGCCCGCGCCAATGGCACCGTGCACGGCACCAACTTCACGGTCTCGATCGAGGCCGCCGAAGGCGTGACCACCGGCATCTCCGCGGCCGATCGTGCCCACACCATCCAGGTGGCCACGCGCCCGAGCGCCCGTGCCGCCGACATCGTGCAGCCGGGCCATGTGTTTCCGGTGGTGGCGCAATCTGGCGGTGTGCTGATGCGCGCCGGGCATACCGAGGCGGGCTGCGATCTCACGCAACTGGCCGGGCTCACGCCCGCAGCCGTGATCTGCGAGGTCATGAACGACGACGGCACCATGGCGCGGCTGCCCGACCTCATTCCGTTTGCCCGTCAGCACAACCTGAAGCTCGGCACCATCGCCGACCTCATTCACTATCGCGCCGCCAACGAGTCGATGATCGAGCGCGTGGGCGAGGGCCAGATCACGACCTTTGCCGGCACCATGCGTCTGGTGGTGTACCGCGACAAGCCGAGCGGCAGCGCGCACCTGGCATTGGTCCACGGCAGCATCGAAGCCGAGCAGGAGACCCTGGTCCGCGTGCACGAGCCCACCTCGCTGATCGACCTGCTCGAGGCCGATGCCAGCGCGCACTCTTGGACCTTCCCGCGGGCGCTGCAGACCATTGCGGCGAGCAAGAGCGGTGTGGTGGTGCTGCTCAACTGCGGTGAGAGCGCCGAGCAACTGCTGGGCAAGATTGCGCAACTGCAGGACCTGAACGCGGCCGGGCGGGTGCCGCGCGCCGCCAAGATGGACCTGCGGACCTATGGCGTGGGCGCGCAAGTCCTGCGCGACTTGAACGTGGGCAAGATGCGCTTGCTGGCGCGGCCGCGCAAGATGCCTTCGATGGCGGGCTTTGGCCTGCAGACGACGGGGTATCTCGAAGCCTAGAGTCTTTCGTTACACGAAGAGCGCGAAGAGCACGAAGCCTGCGGGGCGTTGGCTGCGGCGCACGGGCGCTGGAGTTCGCCTTCCCCTGCATGTTCTTCGTGCGCGCCCTGCGCTCTCGCCTTGAGCGCGTAAACTGCCGCCATGGCAATCGATCAAATCAGTTCAGATCTCGACGGCGACGGGCTGCGCGTCGGCATCGTGCAGGCGCGCTTTAACGCATGGGCCGGCAAGGCGCTGGCTGAAGCCTGCCTGGCCGAACTCAAGAACCTCGGCGTCGACGAAGACGACGTCACCCACATCACCGTGCCCGGCGCACTCGAAGTGCCGCTGGCGCTCGCCAAGCTGGCTGCCACCGAAGACTTCGATGCGCTGATCGCGCTCGGCGCCGTCATCCGCGGTGAGACCTATCACTTCGAGGTCGTGTCCAACGAGTCCGCACGCGGCGTGGCCCAGGTGTCGCTGCAATTTGGCGTGCCGATTGCCAACGCCATTCTCACTTGCGATACCGAGGAGCAGACACAGGCGCGCGTGGCCGAAAAAGGCCGCGATGCCGCCCGCGTTGCAGTGGAGATGGCCAATTTGCTTTGGGCGCTCGATGAGACCGGCGAGGACGTGGATCCCGACGCAGCGGCTGCCGACGACCCGGACGACGAGTAAGCCGGCGATGACCAAGTTGGTGGTGACCAAGCCGGTAACGACCAAGCCGGCAACGACCAAGGGCGGGCCGACGCCCGCGCAGCCGGCGGGCAAGGGCGGAGCAGGGCGTAGCGCCCGCCGCCGCGCCCGCGAGTTCGCCTTGCAGGGCCTGTATCAGTGGCTGGTTGGTGGGCAGGATGCGGCCGCCATCGAAGCGCACCTGATGGAGACCGAGGGCTTCGACAAGGCGGATCTGAACCACTTTCGCGAAGTGCTGCGCGGGGTGATCGACAGCGCCGATGAACTGCGTGCCGACTTTGTCGGCTTCATCGACCGCGGCATCGAGCATCTGTCACCGGTGGAGCACGCGATTTTGCTGATCGGCAGCTACGAGTTGAAGCATCGCGTCGAGATCCCGTACCGCGTGGTGCTGAACGAGGCCGTGGAGCTGGCCAAGAGCTTCGGTGGCACCGAAGGGTTCAAGTACGTCAACGGCGTGCTCGACAAGCTGGCGGCCAAGCTGCGCCCGGCGGAAGCGACGCGCGGCTGAGCCGGTCTCGCAAGTCGACCGCGAGCTCCCGCGACCGCTGCTGCGCCCGTCCTTGCACGGCTTCCTCGCAAGCTTCAGTCGCGCTAGCTCACTCGCGCCGTTTCATGCGCGCAAGTTCACGCGCACTTCCCGACCAGGGCACAAGCTGCTGCTTTCGCTGCCATGAACGAGTTCGAGCTGATCGCCCGCTACTTTGCGCGCTCCGTGTCATCGCCGCTGGTTGCGCAGGCCGGTGGCGATGACTGCGCGCTGCTGCAGTTGGGCGATCGCCAGCTTGCGCTGACCACCGACCTGCTGCTCGAAGGCCGGCACTTTCTGGCCAATGTCGATCCCGCCGCGCTCGGCCACAAGGCGCTCGCCGTCAATCTGTCGGATCTCGCCGCAGCGGGTGCCACGCCACGCTGCTTCCTGCTGGCCCTTGCGTTGCCGCGGCTCGATGAGGCCTGGCTGGCTGCCTTCTCCGACGGCCTGTATGCATTGGCCGACGCCCACGGCTGCGCCCTGATCGGCGGCGACACCACGCGCGCGCCGCGCATCGAAGAGCGCGATGGGCCGCTTGCCATCTGCATCACGGCGCTGGGTGAGGTGCCTAGTGGTGCTGCGCTCGGCCGCGCCGGCGCCCGGGACGGCGATGACCTGTGGGTGTCCGGCACGCTCGGCGACGCCGCACTCGCCTTGCGCCACGTGACCGGCGAGGTCGCGTTGCCCGACAGCGCTGCGGCACGGGTGCGCGTCCGCCTGGAGCGACCGACGCCGCGCGTCGCGCTCGGCAGTGCACTGCGTGGGCTGGCCACCGCTTGCTTGGACGTGTCCGACGGGCTGGTGGGCGACGCCGGTCATATCGCAGCGCGCTCGGGCGCGCAGGTGATCATCGAGGCCGCCGCCGTACCCCTTGGAGCAGAGCTGCGCGCCCAGCCAGCGTCGTTGCAACGCACCTGTGCGCTTGCCGGTGGTGACGACTACGAACTGTTGTTTACCGCCCCGCCGGCCCGCCGCGTGGCAGTTGCTGCGGTCGCGCAGTCGACCGGCACACCGGTGGCGCGCATTGGCTACATCGTGTCGGGTGCCGGGACGCGTGTCCTCGACGCCGACGGACGGCCCGTGGACATTGGCGCCGGCGGCTACGATCATTTCGCCTGAGGCCGTCGTCCACGCCACTGCGCCGTCCAGCGCGGTTGTCCATAAACCAGCCGTTGACACATAAAGCGGCCGTCGACAAAGCGGCCTTCAATAAATCGACTTCCCTCGTAAGGGCTGTCCACGCAACGGTTCAAGCTCAAGCTCTGCCCGCCCCCTCGCGCCCCTACAGCGCGCAACACCCAGCCACAGCCAGACGCCCAACCCATGAACCGGCCACTGAACGTCAACACCAGCGTGCCCGCCGCGCCGCTTTCGGCAACGGCGTCGGCAGTGCCTGGCGCGTCCGGGGCATCTCCAGCGCCTGCGCCGCGCACCGGCCAGCGGCCAAGCTTCCGCTTCCTGCTGTCGCATCCGGCGCACATGCTGGCGCTCGGCTTTGGCAGCGGCCTGCCGCGCGGCGCGCCCGGCACCTGGGGCACGGCCACTGGCTGGGTGCTGTACATCTGGCTGAGCCAGTGGCTCAGCACGCCGGCCTGGTGGGCGCTGGTCGGTGCCACGCTTGTCGTCGGCGCCTGGGCTGCCCAGCGCACCGGGCGCGACCTTGGTGACGACAGCGGGCACATCGTGATTGACGAGATCGTGGCCTTCTGGATCGTGCTGCTGATGCTGCCGGCGGACAGCGGGCTGCCGATGCAGGCGCTCGCCTTCCTGCTGTTTCGACTGTTCGACATCGTCAAGCCGCCGCCCATCCGCTGGCTGGATGCGCGCATCAAGAATGGCTTTGGAGTGATGCTCGACGACCTCGCCGCCGCCTTCTATGCGCTGCTGGCGCTGTCCATCGCGCTGCGGGTCATGGGTTGAGACCCCCGCCACATGAAAAAGAACCATTCGCGCGACCATGAGCGCAGACTTGCCCACCATGAGCCAAGCCGCTGACCTCATCCTTGCCCGCGCCGAGGAACTCGGGGCTCTGTTGGCGCGCGAGCGCCTGGTGCTCACCACGGCGGAGTCGTGCACGGCGGGCGGGGTGGCTTACGCGGTGACACAGGTGCCTGGCTCCAGCGCCTGGTTTGACCGCGGCTACATCACTTACTCCAACGAATCGAAGCAAAAGCTGCTCGGGGTCACGCCGTCGTACCTGCGCGACTTTGGCGCGGTCAGCGAGCCCGTGGCGCGCGCCATGGCGCTCGGTGCGCTACGCCTGAGCCAGGCACAGATCGCGGTGGCCGTGACCGGCATTGCCGGGCCGGGCGGTGCCACCGAGGCCAAGCCGGTCGGCCTGGTGTGCTTTGCCTGGGGCATCAAGCGCGACGACCATGCGCTGCCCTGGGTACGAACGGCCCACCGGCAGTTCGATGGTGACCGCGCTGCCGTGCGCACGCAGTCGATCATCGCTGCGCTCGACGGCCTGATTGGCCTGCTGCAGCAGCGCCAGGATGTCTGAGCTGTTTGCTGCGCACTACCGGCTGGAGCGCCGGCGTGTCGGCGCGCTCACGCTCAACGTGCGGCACGATGTGGGCCGCCATCCAGGCGCGATGCCGCTGCTCCTGCTGCACGGCTTTCCGCAGACGCATGCGATCTGGCATCGCGTTGCTGCCCTGCTCGATCAGCAGGCGCCCGGACGCTTCACGCTCGTGATGCCCGACCTGCGCGGCTATGGCGATTCGGACAAGCCGGCAGGTGACGCCGAGCATGCGACGTACAGCAAGCGCGCCATGGCGGCCGACGTGCACGCGCTGATGCAGTCCTTCGGCTTTGACTCGTACCCGGTGTGCGGCCATGACCGTGGCGGCCGGGTGGCACACCGGCTTGCGCTGGATGCGCCGCAGGCAGTGCGCCGGCTCATGCTGCTCGACATCTCGCCCACGCTGACGATGTACGAGCGCACAACCATGGAGTTCGCGCGGCTTTACTACCACTGGTTCTTCCTGATCCAGCCGGCGCCGCTGCCGGAGCGGCTGATCGGTGCCGATCCACTGCTGTACATGCGCATCAAGCTGGGCGGCTGGGGTTCCGGCGGCACCGGTTTTTTCGATCCGCGCGCACTGGCTGAATACGAGCGCTGCTTCAACGACCCGGCGGCGATCCACGCCATGTGCGAGGACTACCGCGCGGCGGCCTCGATCGATCTCGAGCACGACCGCGCCGATGCGGCCATTCGCATCGCCTGTCCCGTCCACGTGCTGTGGGGCGCGCGCGGAGTGATGCATCGGCTCCTCAGTCCGATGGAGGACTGGCAGGCCAAGGCGGCGACGCCGGTGACGGGTGCGACCACACCCGGCGGGCACTACATTCCGGAAGAGTCGCCTGATCTGCTGGCGCGGGCGCTGATCGCATTCATGGGCTAGTGCCAGGGCACGTTGCGCGGCACATCGGCCATTGGCTTGATCCCCAAAGGCGCGACGCGTCTTCTTGTGTGCCCCACTGCAAACTCAGGGGACGGCGTGCGCGGCCGAGGAATGCGAGCATCGGCGATGTTCTCGTTTCGCCTGTTTCGTTCCGGGCCGCCGGTCACGCTGGCGCCGCCGCTGCGACTGGGATTGATGTTCTTCTCGGACGCGGACGCGCGCGCCGTCAAGGCGATCGTCAACTGGATCGCGAGCGAGCAACTGCCCTGGCGGGTGGTCGACGAGGGCCCGTTTCACGCGCTGCTGTTTGAACGCGGCCCGCGCGCCGCCGATCCGCAGCACGTGGCGGTGCTGCGGCTGTCGGCCGACGCCGAGCGTATTGCCACCCGCCTGTATGGCGATGCCATGCCGCCCATGGCGCTGCGCAAGCCGCTGCAACTGATGCACCTGCGCATCGTGCTCGAAATGGCGGCTTCCAGCCTGATCCCGGAGTACGTGGCCCACATGTCGCCGCAGACGCAGGCCAATCCAGCCCAACTGTCGCGCGGCGTAAGGCCGTATCAGCCGCGCGAGCCGCGCGATGAAAGGCCGCCAACGCTGGCGTAGGCGCTCGCGCTGTACGCGAGCGGCTGCGCCGCTCGCGCGTGCACCGCTCGCGACTAGATGGTTTGGATTCGGTGGTTCCGGCCGCGCGCTCGCGTGCGCTTCACGTCAGCTTCGCTGCCATGAGCCTCCGCCGCCGCGCGAGGCGCGGTGGCAAAGCCACACGAATCCAAAGAAGGTGCTCATCGCGCTGCGTGCTTTGAGCACGGACGCTCGGGGAGCTCGCTGCGCTCGCTTAGTGCGTACCGGGGGTGGTGCCCTGGCGACCGCCCCCTTTTGAAAAGGGGGCAGGGGGGATTTTCAAGCGGCCACCGCTGCCACCCCAATCCCTTATCGCCCCAACGCTGCCCGCATCTGATCCCTGGTCTCGCGCGCTACGTTCGCTGCGGCCTGGGCGAAGTCTTCTCCGGTACCGGCGTACAGGATCGCGCGTGAGGAGTTGATCAGCATGCCGGTGCCCTGGGCCGTGCGGCCGGCCTGCACGGTGGCCTGCACGTCGCCGCCTTGGGCGCCGATACCGGGCACCAGTAGCGGCATGTCGCCAACAATGGCGCGTACGCGGGCCAGTTCAGCGGGGTAGGTGGCGCCGACCACCAGGCCGAGCTGGCCGGTGGTGTTCCACTGGCCGCTCACCAGGCGCGCCACTCGCTCGTACAGGCGTTCGCCGCCCACATCGAGGTTCTGCAAGGCATCGCCGCCGCTGTTGCTGGTGCGGCAGAGCACGAAGGCGCCGCGGCCTGGGTAGGCGAGGTAGGGGGCGATCGCATCCAGCCCCTGATACGGCTGCAGGGTAACCGCGTCGGCCTTGTAGCGCTCGAAGACTTCGCGCGCGTACTGCTCGCTGGTGGCGCCCATGTCGCCGCGCTTGGCATCGAGCACCACCGGCACCGTGGGGTGCGCGCGCTTCAAGTGCGCGATCAACTCCTGCAACTGGTCTTCGGCCCGATTGGCCGCGAAGTAGGCAATCTGCGGCTTGAACGCGCAGGCGTACTGCGCGGTGGCATCCGCGATCGTGCTGCAAAAGGCGAAGATCGCATCGCTGCGTTCGCGCAACTGGGCGGGAAAGCGCTCGGGATCCGGGTCGAGGCCAACACACAGCAGGCTGTCGGACGCGGTCCAGCGGTGCTGCAGCTTTTCGGTGAACGTGATCATGGCCTGCATTGTAGGGGGCAGCCTCGCGGGGCCGCAGCGAGCCATGACCGGACAAGCAAAGCCCGCTGGAAAACCTCTCCAGCGGGCCCGTGACGCAACGTCTTGGAGGTGAAGCAACGCCTGGGCGTTGAAGCAACGATCTACGGCAGCGTCACGTTCATTGCCGCGCTGCTGCTCGTGCGCAGGTCGGCAAAGGACAGCACGGGGATGACGCGCGGCCGCAGGTTGGGCGTGTTGCTGTTCCACACCCGCAGGTAGGCGTAGTACACCGCACCGGCGTTGGGCTTGGCGGCCGCGCCCGCCGGCAGGTTGCTCATCGTCACAGCGCCGCCGTTGCTCGCCAGTGCGCTGTCGATCGACTGCGTGTTGACGATCACTCCGTAGCGCGCCACCACCACCTGGCCCTTGTCAAAGCGCCCCGGCGTCAACGCGCTCACATTGAACGTGATCGATCCCGGCGTGGCGACACTGGTATCGACGTTCAGCGCGGGCAGGGTGACGGCGGTGTTGCTGCCGCTGGCCGGCGGCAGCACGGCTGTGAAGCTCGACGGCGTGTACTGCAGCGCGCCGGCGCGCACAGCGAAAGCCCCCGAGCCCTGCTGGGGTGTGACCGTCGCCAGTGTTGGCATGCCCCCGACCACATAGGTCCCCACGCGCAGGCTGCCGGCCGAAAGCAAGAAGGGCACGGTGAGATCGCCGCTGAACGGGTTGACGTGGCGGAAGCGCACTTCATACGGCACTTCGGTCGCGCCAGGCAAGGTCTGATAAAAGTTGAGCCAGCTGCCGGTCGGTGACAGCGGGGCAGACATCGACACGGTGTATTCGGTGCCGAGGGTCAGCGGCAGTGCGCCCGAGGCAACCTGGGTTGGATTGAGGCTGGGTGTGGAGCCTTTTGCTGCCGGCACGTCACGCACGATGATGGTTTCCATGTTGCGGCCGCGCACGACAATGTCGTAGCGCTTGCTCGCCGCATTGGCAGGAACGTTGAGCGGAAACAGCGTGAAACTGCCGTCTTGGCGGATGGTGGTTGCACGCGCGACCACGCGGCGGCTGCCGTCAGCCGCCAGTTCCTCGGCCTTGATGACGAGGTTGTAGGCGCCGTTCGGATTGGCCTGGGTTGCGAGATTGGCGGGATCAACCCGCCCGACGATCGCCGCCGAGGTGTCGAGATCGAAGTAACGCAGTCCCGGCTTGAGCGTGAAGGCGCTCTGCGCATTGCCCGGCACCAAATCGGGCACGCGGATCACATCGTGATCGATGTCGAAGTCGAGCACCAGGCGCAGCGTCTTGCCCGCGCTCACCGTGAAGCTGCCAAACACGCCAATGCCTTCGCGTGAAGCGCCAATCTCCAGCGGCGCACTGCGCGCGGCGCCATTGCCGTCCTTGTAGTCCACCTGCGCGTTGTAGGTCAGGCCGGCCGCCTGCGCGGGCGCGACCAGGGGCGCGTCGTCGTCCACCAGCATCAGCCGGATCTGCTTGTACTCGCCCACCGGCAGCGTGATGTTGTTGAACACCTGCGCCAGGTTGCCGTTGGACAGTTGCGCCAGGTCCACCGTCACCGGTTGCGCCAGCGGGTAGACGAGCCAATCGCGGTCTTCCGGATGCGCGAAGTCGAGCTTGTGGAAGCGGATCTCCCGAATGGTGATCCACACCTTTTCGAACTCCGCGCTGGGGGCGTCGGTGACGGCCACCGAGACGAGGCCGGTTGCCTGTGCCGGTGGCGGCGTGCTGCTGTCGCCACCGCCGCCACAGGCGGCAAGGCTGGCGGCGAGGATCAAAGAACTGGCGCCCAGTCGCAGCAGTGCGCGGCGGCCATGTCGTGCAATGTGGTTCATGTTCTTCCCCTGTGATCTCTTTGGTCGGCTGATGGGGCCAGCGGCTGAGCCGCGTGACTCATGCGTTTGCTGGCCATGCCCGCATTGCAGGCGAGGACGGGCGCGGGAGCTGCTTCGGTTGGTGACGGCCTGTAACGCCGTGTGACGGAAACGGCGGTGCACACTGGCATGCCGGACACAGACGGATGCAACTGGACGTCGGCCGCACGTGGGCCGCTTGTTCACCGGGCAGGACAGGGACGACTGCGGCAGGTGCGCACTGCGCCGCGTGCTAGCCCGGATGTTTCACCAGTCACTGTTGTATGGGCCTGGTGGAGCAAGTGACCGTGCCATTTGGGCGTTTCTGATGGTGTAACCGGTGCATTGATGCGCTGCTGAGTCTGGGTGTCAGCCGC
>JBIIZX010000322.1:0-4589 GCA_044346055.1 Burkholderiaceae bacterium
CTAGCTCTGGCAGCGTGACGCTCCGCACGAGCCGCATGCCGACGATGCTCAATCGTCTGGAGGCGAGTAGCAGGTGAAGTTGCTCCAGCGGTGGACCATGCTCCTCTGGGATCAGAGCGCCGATCCGCTCCAGCGACTCATCGAAGGCTAGTTGCTCCGCGTATCCCGGGTAGTCTTCGTCCAGATATCGGCTCTTCCGGTAGAGCACTGGCTTCGGGAAGGCCGCGCTTCCGTATTCAAATACGTCGTAGTCGAGTCGCCGCACTTGGACCTTGATGCGTCGGCGCAAGAGTGGCAGTGGTGTCTCGTCGAAGTCATCGAACTCCAACAGTGTCAGCTTGCCGGAGGTGATGTGGATCTTCACCAGCTGCACCTCGCTCAGCGAATCCCAGAGAACGAGTCCACAGGTCACAAAGGCGCGGAGAATTGCAGGCAGGCGCTCCACCATGGACGTATGGATCTGGAGCGAATGTTCGGCTTCAAGCCACCCAAGGCCGCGACTCGCGGCCTCCTTGCAGGCAGCAAGAATGTTGGCTGGTTCGGCCGCGTCGACTAACAACTTTAGCCCCGCGGCCTGGGCAGCCTTGTAATCACCGAAGAACGCCTTGATGTCGCGCTGAAGCCGGAGTTCGAGCTGTCGATATGCGGGACGCTTCGTAAACTGCTGTGCCGCCATCAGGAGGCGAATGTCGTCTGCGCGGGTGCGCGCAGCGGTCCCCAGAATTGATTGGTCGTAGTGCTGTAGGAGCATTCGCAGTGCTCTGGGCAACCCGCCTGCGTGTACATCAATGTCTTCGAGATTGGTCACTTCGTCTGGCTCAGGGAGGCGGCCAAGATCCAGCGCAGTCGTCCAGAGCTGATCAAGTATTGGCCGCGCGGTTGCTAGGCGTCGTTCGGAGGCAGATGGCCTGGCCTCGCGGAGGGGACGGGCTGGCCGCGGCTCTCTTGGCGGTCGAGGCAATCGCGGCGGGTTCGGTTCCCGCAGTACTGGCGGCCTGGGGATCCGCGTCGCGAGTAGGCGGGCAGCCACCCCACGGCTGCGGTAACGCCCGGCGCTGTAGCGCTGTTCGGCATCGCTGTCCTTGAATACGAACGCGACACCGGGTCCAACCATGAACGGTGTTCTCTGGAGCACATGCTCCAGGTAGTCCTTGAACTCGGCTTGCGAAAAGTACTTCTGGAAGGTGTTGCGGGATGTCAAGAATCCGTCCCGGAAGGGTTTGCCTGGAACCTCCCCCCCATACAACATGACTCCGACAGCCATCGCTGTGCCGGTAAGCGCGAAAGCCCTAGTAAGCGCCTCTATGCGCTCAGCGGGGTCCTCGATGACATTGACGACGAATCCAAGGTTGACGATGTCGGCATGGACTATTGGCGCAGCTGGGAGGTAGTGAGGATCCCAGCCTTTCGCGTCATAGCCCTCACTGCTGAGCGCGGCGACATCGCCACCCCTGCCACAGCCGTAGTCAAAGAATGTCTTGCCGGGGGCAAGCAGACCGAGACGGCTGAGGAGTTGAACAGGGGCGGAAAGGCTGGTCCGGGACAATGCTGTCAGGTGCCGCTGCACCCCTACGCCACAGACGGCTTGCTGATTCGCTTCCCCAGCACCGAGATCGTTGGCGAGGGGCACGAATGCATTGCCAATGAGCTCGTACCCCTTGCTGGCGATCAAGCGCTGCCAGTTCAGCCGAAAGCCGATAGTTGCAACGTCATCAAATAGCCCAAGGCCCTCTGCCGTTGCTGTAAGCGCCGTCCAGTGCGCATACTCGGAGTGAGAGGAAGGAAGCAGCAACTCCTTGCGATGCAGAATCGGCGGGTTCAGGGAATCGTCGTATCGACGGAACGAAGTTGGTTGATCTGAGCCCGGAGCGAAGATCCAAGCCGCAACAAGCTCGGGAAATGGCGCGTCAAAGAAGTCTGGATAGGCCAGCAGCGACACGCGCCCGGTTCGAAGGTTGTACTTCCCTACATTGGGCGTGGTCCCTCCCTGAGCCGGCAATCCTGCTACGGCCCGTGCAATAGCTAGCCGCGCAGCGGAATGCTGGATGAGCTCTAACGCGGAAAGGTGAATGTAGAACTCGTCAACGACGGTCTTGCCGGGTTCTCTCATGTCAAGGGACGCGCGCGGCTGGACAGGAAAACGTCGAATCGCTAGAACGGCAATTCATGCTGGCCGTCTGGATTGGAAGGCTCTAGATGAAGGGTTCGTAGTACGTTCCATAGTTCTGACTCACGGCGCAGGCCATGAATGAATGTCGCGGGCCGGAGTACATGCAGCGACCCCCCCAGGGCAAGAAACCAAGAAGCAGCATCTGGACATCTAGAAGCAAAACAAAGCCTACTTGAACGTGCGCGTCACGTCGCCAAGGTTGCGCTGCGCCCATCACGGCGTAGGCTGGTGGATCGGCCGCTTTGACCAGGGGCCGGTGGAGTGGCTGTGGAGCAGGGTGACGTATGGTGATCCGTGATCCGTGATCCGTGATCCGTGATCCGTCTAGTGATCGGTGATCAGTGATCGGTACCCGTGCGCGTTGACGCGCACTCATCAGCTGCCTGTTTCAGTGATCACGGATCACGGATCACGGATCACGGATCACGGATCACCGAAACAAAGATCACCGATCGACCTCCACCCGGAGCCAGACGCCGCGCTGGTTGCGCTCGGTGCTGCGGCTCGACTGCAGGGTGCCGCTGGTGCTGCGGTCTTCGCGCCCGTCGGCGCCGCCGACGGCGATCCATTCACCCAACCGGCCCTGGACGGTGGTCGACAGTTGGGCACGCTCCAGCCCACGCACGGTCACGGTGCTCTGCTCGGGCGCGATGTCCAGCGTGACCACCTCACCGGCAAGCGTGGGGCGTACGTGAAAGCCCGTGACCGCCTCGTAGTAGATGGTGCCGATCGGCTCGCTGAGTCCCTGGTTGGTCACCACGAACTGGCGGAAGGTCAGCGGAATGGCGGTGCCCATCGCGATCCACGCACGGCCGCCTTCGATCACGCGGATCGTCTGCGTGGCGTCGGCGGTGGAGAGCGAGCGGCTGTTGTTGGCCTCGACCTGGGAGTTGCCGTACACGCGCCGGTTGGTGATGGTCACGCTGCCGTCGGCGCCAATGGAGCGCTGTGCTTCCTCGGCTGCGCGGTCCTGTCGCAGGCTGATGACGAGCTGCCGCGGTGCGCGGTCCAGGTCGGCGAGCAGCTTGCGGATCTGCGCGCGGTTGGTGCCACTGGCGCGCAGGATGAGCTGCGAGCCCTGCCCTGTCAGCGCGCCGCCCGGCTCGACGAAGGGCCGCAGCAGCGGCAGCAGATCGTCGGCGGTGCGAAAGCGCAGCGCAATGACTTCGATCTCGGCGCCGGCCTGGGCGTGCGCGGCGCCGGCATGCAGCGTGGTGAGTCCCGCCGCACTGAGCGCCCCACTACCCAGGGCGCCGAAGTTGAAAGCAAGAAACGCGCGGCGCTGCATGCGTCCTTCAATGGCTAGAGGTCCAGCGTCAGCTCAACGCGATCGCCCACGCGCAGCGTGCTGCCTGCGCCGCCTGCCACCACCGCGTTGACACCAAACATCACGCCCTCGGGCTTGCCGCGATAGGTGGCAAGCAGATCGGGCACCACGCTCGACTGCTCGCCGGTGACCGGATCAACGCCGGGCACCGAGCAGCGGGCGCAGGGCTTCACCACGCGCAGCGTCGCTTCGCCTGCCTGCAGCGCCTTGCAGTAGTCCTCCTCAAAGGCATCCACGCCCGTAAGCACGACATTGGGCCGAAAGCGCTCCATTGTCACCGCGGCATGTCCCGCCTTGGCCAGGCGCGCGTTCAGATCGGCCAGCGACTCGCTGGAGGTCACCAGCACCGCGAACGCATCGGCAAACTTGTACGGCGCCTCCAGCACGCCCGTGTACTTGCGACTCGACAGCCGTGTGTGTTCGGGGTCAAAGCGCATCAGCCGCGCCGGCGTGCCCAGATAGGTGCTGAACCATGCGTCGGCGATCTCACCTTGCGTGACCGCGGCAATGGTGTCGTCCCACACCCGCACCTTGAGAATGTCGCCCTCGGAGGCAAACGGCACCTCGAGCGTCAGCATGCCGGGCGCCTTGATGCGCAGCGCGGCACCCGTGATGCGCGTTTCGATCAGCGCCATTTTCGGGTGCTCGCGCTGGCTCAGGAACTCGCCTTCAGCATCGACCACCACCCACTCGCGGTCGCCAACGCCGTCGATCTCCAGGCCCGTTGCGGCCAGCGTGGCCTCGCGCACCGAAAAGCCGCGGCAGCCCTTGATGGGATAAAACAGAAGATCAGCGATGTTGGCCACAGGGATTACCGCTTTTCGTCAGGAGATGAGGCAAGGCTGCAAGGCAAGGCTACGAGGAGCCCGGGGTGCGGAGTTTAGCGGCGTGCGCGCGGCGATCGCTGCTGCCGGCCGCGCGCAGCGAGGCGTGCAGCAGCTTGCGCCAAAGTGTCGCCGCCCCGGCTGCGCTAGCCCGGATATTTCACCAGTATGAGGTCAGCGGCCACGTGCTTACGCGCGTTGTCAGAGGAGAACGAGGCCTGCAGACAACCGAGGATCGCCGATGCCAAAGTGTACGCAAGACAAGATC
>JBIIZX010000021.1:0-15362 GCA_044346055.1 Burkholderiaceae bacterium
GGCCGGCCCGGAGGGTGATCCTCGCGGTTCTCAAAATGCGCGCCCGCACTCGTCGTTGCGCTGCCTTGACAGGGACCCGCCCTGCCTGCGGCAGCGCGCCTAGATTGCGATCGTTCTGGAGGTCACGCATGTGCGATCCAAGTGTTAACAGGCCCTACTTGGCAGTGGCAAACCAGTTCAGTTCGAGACATTCACGCAGGCGCATCCGGGCACGAAACAGCAACACGAAGCAATTGGTCGAGCTGACGCCCAGTTCCTTACAGATCTCGGCCGTCTCCAGGCCCAGCCACTCTCGCATCATGAAAATGCGGCTCAGATTGGCCGGCAGCTTGTCCATGCACAGCTGCAGGATCTCGAAGAACTGCACGCGCGAGAGCGATGCCTCGGGATCGCCCCAATCGGACGGTTGGGCCAGGCGATGGCCAGTGGGATCGAACAGTTCGTCAAACGTCTCGACCTCGGCGGCTTCCAGCTGCGCTTCGACCGAGACCTCGCGCCCGCTTCGGCGAAACTGATCGATGATCTTGTGTTTCAGGATGCCGACCACCCAGGTCTTCATCTGCGACTGGCCGGCAAACGCGCGCGCGCCTTCGAGCGCGGCAATCATCGTCTCGGACACCACATCCTCGGCCCAGGCGTCGTTGCGCAACTGCAGGCGGGCGATCTTCAGCAGGGCAGGGCGCAGCGCCGCCAAAGCCTGCGGAGCGAACCCGTGGCCTGCGTTGTCTGCTGCAACTGCGTCGTCCATTGGACCTTTCCCGTCGCGCTTTGCCGTGTCAGCTTGCCGCTGAATCTTGCCGCTGGGTCGTGCCGCTGCAGCTTTCCACTGCGGGACCCTGTCTGCTCGCTGCTGCGGCTTACGACGCCTTGCGCAACCGCCGGATCAGTGACGAGGTGTCCCAGCGCCCGCCGCCCTTGGCCTGCACGTCGGCGTAGAACTGATCGACCAGGGCGGCCACCGGCAGCGGCGCGCCGTTGCGGCGCGCTTCTTCCAGGCACAGGCCCAGGTCCTTGCGCATCCAGTCCACCGCAAAGCCGAAGTCGAACTTGTCGTCGATCATGGTGGTGCCGCGGTTGTCCAGTTGCCAGCTTTGTGCCGCACCCTTGCCGATCACCTGCAGCACGAGCTTCATGTCCAGTCCCGCCGCCTGGCCGAAGTTGATGCCCTCGGACAAGCCCTGCAAGAGCCCGGCGATGCATAGCTGGTTGACCATCTTGGCCAACTGTCCCGCGCCCGAGTCGCCAATGCGCGTGACCGCCTTGGCAAAGGCCATCGCCACCGGCGCTGCGCGGTCGAACGCGGCCTGCTCGCCGCCGCACATGACCGTGAGCATGCCGTTGACGGCGCCGGCCTGGCCACCAGAGACGGGCGCGTCAATGAAGTGCACGCCGCGCTCCCGTCCGACCACGGACAGCTCGCGGGCGATTGCTGCACTGTCCGTGGTGTTGTCAAAGAAGACCGCGTCCTTGTCCATGCCGACGAAGGCGCCATCGGCGCCGAGCACGACGCAGCGCAGATCCTCGTCATTGCCCACGCAAGAAAACACGATCTGAGCGCCGGCCGCCGCTTCGCGCGGCGTGCGCGCAGCCTTGCCGCCGTACTCCTGGGCCCACTGTTCGGCTTTCTTGTAGGTGCGGTTGAACACAGTCACCTGATGCCCGGCGCGCATCAGGTGGCCGGCCATCGGATAGCCCATCACGCCCAGCCCGAGAAAGGCGACGCGATGTGGGGTGCAGGGTTCGTAGGTCTTGTTGGTCATCGGGTGGGCTTTTGCAGGAAGTGAGCGGCTGGCCGAGGGGTGCATTGCTGGTTGCCACGCGATCGCCGCAATGCCGCACTTGGGCGGGCAGGCATCAAGGTCGACGCTAACGACCCATTCTATCGGTGTGCGTGACGCTACCGCGATCCGGCGCCGTGCTGTAAGGCGCCGCGCTTGCCGCCGACGAAAGTACCTGAAGAGGCAGGTCACCCGCCGCAAGCGCGATCGGGTTGGTCACTTGCTCGTAGCTGCCGTCGTCACTGGAGGTCTGATGTTTGTCCTTGCTCCCGCACTTGTTGCTTGCTTCCTCGCCGCTGGCGCCCTGGCGGCGGTGACGACGGCCGCCGCCGCACCCGCTGGTCAGCGCGCCCTTTGCAGCGCCACCAGCAGTGCACATCAGGTGCCGCTGGTCGAGCTGTACACCTCGCAGGGTTGCTCCAGTTGCCCGCCCGCGGACCGTTGGCTCTCGTCATTGCAGGCGCGGGTGGATGCGGGACAGGTCGTGCCTCTCGCCCTGCATGTGGGTTACTGGGACTACATCGGCTGGAAAGATCCCTTTGCCCGCCGCGAGTTCAATGCGCGGCAGCGCGAGCTGGCGGCCGGTGCCACCGTCTACAAGCCGGGCGTGTTCAAGCAGGGGCGTGAGTGGCGGCAGTGGGGCGAGCGTGCTGGCCTCGGGGCAGTCATCGCACAAGGCGCGCGCACACCTGCGCCTGCGTCCATCGAACTCGTGGTCACCGCATTGAACCCTGGCAGTGTCGAGCTGCAGGCGCGCACTGCGGGCAAGGCCAGCGTCCTTTATGTCGCGCTGACACAGAACGGGCTGCAGACCGATGTGAAAGCCGGCGAGAACCGTGGCGAGCGGCTGGGCAATGACTTCGTCGCACGAGCGTGGTCCGGGCCCTTACGTTCGCCGGGGCCGGTGCAGGTGTCGCTCGAAGTGCCCAAGGACGCAGCGCCGACCTCGCTCGCGCTGGTTGCCTTTGTGCAGGACGCAGGCGGCGTGCAGCAGGCGGTGCGACTGCCACTGAACACCTGCCGCTGACCTCTGGCACTCTGCTAGCAACGCCGCGCCCTGAGCGCCGGTGCGCCCGCGACCGCCTTGCGGCGGCGGCGCGCTTGACGCCTGCGCTAAGTGCCGCTGCTCAGTGGCGACGCTCAGTGCCGACGCTCAGTGCCGCGGCCCAGAGCTGGTAATTAATGCAGCTGATCAATGCCGCTTCTTGCCCGCCTTCTTCACGCCCTTGCCGTACTTGGTCGGTGCGGCAGCCTCGGCGATCTCCACACCCGTGCGGCCCGCCAGCTTGGGCGTGATGTTGTCGTCGATCCACTTCTGGTCCCACCACTCCACGGGCAGCACTGCCACGCCGTGCAGGTACACGCCAAAGTGCAGGTGGTCGCCGGCGGCGAGTCCCGTCTCGCCGGTCTTGCCCAGCGCCTGGCGCCTGGTGATCGACTCGCCTTCCTTCACATCGATCGAGTTCAGGTGCGAGTACAACGTGTACAGGCCCAGGCCGTGGTCGACGATCACGGTGTTGCCGTAGATGCCCAGGTCGCCGGTGAAGGCCACGGTGCCGCTGTTGGCCGCCTCGACTGGATAGTTCTTGGTGACCGAGAGGTCGTAGCCCAGGTGATAGGCGGTGTCGATCGCCTCGCCGTTGTAGGTGTAGGTGCGCTGGTCGGCAAAGTTGGCCTCGACCTTGGAGTTGGACAGCTGCGCGAAGGCGTCCTTCCACAGGATGATCGGCGTGGTCTTGCTGGTGATCGCCGTGATGCGGTCCTCGTTGTCCTTGCGCAGGCGCTTGTTGACGGCGACAAAGAGGTCCTTGGGTGCACCCTGGCGCAGCGCCACGTCGTTCAGCAGCGGCACCACCTTGTTTTGCAGAAACGCGTCTGACAGCGCAATCGTGCTCTTCTTGTACTTCACGTTTTTCAGCTCGTAGGCCAGGCGCAGCTCGCGCGTGTTGCCCGCCTTGTCGGTGGCAACGATCGTGGCGCGCGCCTCGGCGGGCACATCGTAGGCATGCGCGAACAACGCCATCGCGTAGTCGGGGTGGTCCTTGATCTGTCCGGTCACGCCGGGATAAAACCGCTCGCCGATCTTCACGCCGCTGGTGGCCGTATCGGCCGAGGCTTTGTAGACGACCACGCCAACGCCGCCGAAGTTGATGTAGCGGTCGTCGGCAATCAGCTCAAGCGACGGCGGCGTGATGTCGATCGTGATGTTCTTCTGCAGCGCCGCCTCGTTGCCGCGCCACAGGGCGCGGTCACGCGCGGTCACCTTCAACACCGCCGGGCCTTCCTTCACGCCAGCGACCTTGGCTAGCATCACGCTCAGCTTCTTCTCGGCGGTGCCCTGCGCAAATTGCTCGGCGCCGAGCGCGATCTCGCTGCCACCTTGCGACAGCGTTGCCGTGAACGACTGCAAGCCGGTACCGGCATCGGTGATCACGATCTCCAGCGGCGCGACACCTGCGGTGTCCGCGTCAGACGACAGCGCGATGCGCGGTGGCGCGGACTCGAAGCGTGGCCAGAGATAGAAGGCGGCAGCGCCGGCAGCGGCGACCAAGGCGCAGAGGAGAAGCAGCGCGCCGATGACAAGCGGCAGTTTGCTGCCGCGGCGGGGGGCAGGGAAGGAGGACATACGGGCAGACATACGGGTTCGGCGGCTCTAAGAGTTTGCAATGAGTTGAAGTGCTGGGTGCGGAAGCGATCGTCGCGCGAGGAACAAGCCACGAGCGCAGCGCTTCAGGACGAAGGTCATCTCGTTCTTGCGCGCATGGAAGGCGCAACCACACTACGGCCAGGCATCAGCAGAACAACAAGAGATCAAGCAAGGTTGACATGAGCAATCTGACGCAGCCGCCGGATATGCGGGGCCAGCTCTGCCAGCCGTCGAACGAGCTCGCCGCGCTACCCGTGCTTCGGATAGACCCAGAGCACCCTGAAGCAATGTCGGCCGAGGCCTCAGCCAATTCAGATCCGCACACCGAGAAACTGCCTGCCAAGCAAGAAATTGGCGGCGACCTCGATGCCGCCACCGGCGTGCTGGCGGCGGTCGCAGTTGGAGTTTGGGCGATCCTGCTCTAACTCTGGCGGCGCTGAGAACCGCGTGCGGTCCACGCTGCACGCACCATGCAGGCGCCGCATTGTACGAGCTGCGCGAAAAGGTCGTGCCGGCCGCACCGGCTAGCGCCTGCGCGGCGGCCGCGGCAGCGTCAGGTCGGACTTGCCGCGCGCGCGCATCGCCATCTCATAGCCGGGTCGCAGGATCGATTCGCGGAACAGGCTGCGCAGCTGTTGCTCGTCGCGATACTCCACGCGCGGCAGCACCCAGGGATAGCGCATGAAGTGCTCGAACATCGCGTAGGGTCCCTCGCCCTGGCGCAAGGTCGGCACCAACGGCAGCGAAGGCATGAAGGGCACGATGTGGCTGAGTTCCTGCGCCACGCTGCGGGCGTCCGTGAGGTCGGCGACGACGAAGCAGGCCATTTGCGCCATCGCCATGATGGTCTCTGTCAGATCGCGCGAAGGCGCACGCTTGAAGTCGAACAGCAGCGGGACGAAGTTGGCCTGCAACAGCGCGTCGCGCATGGTCTCCAGCGCAGGCTTGCGCTGTGTGCTGAAGCGCCCGAGCAGCAGCACCGTGCGCTCGGTGGAGGTCTGCAGCACGCGCGCCACGTTGGCGTTGTCGAGCAGGACGAACAGCAGCTGCGCGGTGAGCAGGTCATCGACCGAGATTGCTGGCCGTGGCGGATCATCTACCGGCCGGCGGCTGGCCGTGGCCGACTGGATCACGAGACCACGCTGGTCCGCTGGGCTGCCGATCAGGTTCCAGGCGCCCAGGCCGTAGACCTGGGCGCCGCGCAGGACCGTGCCCTGGACATTGGCCTCGACCAGCGACACATGGCGCAGCACCGCACCGGTGAAGTCAGCGCCGGAGAGATCCGCGCGGCGAAAGCTGGCGGCGCGAAAGTCGGCATCGACGCACACGGCGTCCGACAGGTTGGCGCGGCTGAGCGTGGCAAAGCGCGCGACCACGCGCCGCAGGCTGGCACCGGAGAGATCCGCGCTGCGCAGTTGCGCGCCCACCAAATTGGCGCCATCGAGCTGCGCCAGCCGCAGCTTGACGCGTTCCATTCGCGCCTCCGACAGGTCGTAGCCCGCCAGATCAAGCCCGCTGAGATCGGCACCGCTGAGGTCGGGCACGATGCGCTGCGCGCCCGAGCGATGCGCCTGCCGCCATGCCTTCCAGGCGGCGCGGCCACGGTCGAGCAGTTCGAGGTGCGCGGCGAGCGCCACGGGCCAGCTACCGCAGCGGCACGCGGCGCGACGGCGCAGCGGCCGCCTTTTGCTTGACATGCCCCCGCATGAAGCGCGGGTGCCAGGGGCGGCAAGCCAGGAGAAGGCTCATGGGCGCGCGGTCGGCCAGCGGCAGGTGGCTGTCTTCCAGGTGCTGGTCCGAGAACTCGCGCGCCAGCCGACGCAGCTTATCCACCAGTTGCGCGCGCGAGGCGCGTGACAGTCTCGCGTTCAGTAGCAGCATCAGCTCGTCCGGCGCGGCGAAGGCCGAGTCGAAGAAGTCGTCCGCATTGCGCTTGAACGACTTCTGGATGGGGCCGTTGGGCTGCCAGGCGAAGGTGCGCGCGATGCGCAACTTGAAGCGATTATTGGGCAGCAGTTCGATGATCTCCATCTTGTGGAGCTTCATCAACAGGCCTACGAGTTCCGCCTCGCTGAGCGCGTAGGCGGCCAGAATGTCATCGAAGCTCAGGTGGTTGAGCACGCATACCGCCACCAGGAACAGCTGGGCGTCGGTGACGATCTCACTTTCCTGCTTCTCGGTCAGGCGCGAGATCAAGTGCTGCTCGCGGTCAAAGCCGCGCGCCAGGTCCGTGAACTCGATGCCGGCCGCCGTGCAGATCTCGTCCAGCCGTTCCAGCGTGAAATTGCGCTGCGAGAACATGCGCTTGATGCTCGGCTCACTCATGCCGATGCGCTCGGCGATCACCGCATAGGTCAGCCCGCGGGCCTTCAGCTCACGCTTCAAAACGTCGAACACTGCACTGGCTTGTGCCACGGATGTTCCCCCCTGTTGAGCCGCACCGGCAGTATTTACGATTGCGGCTGGTTCAACAAGCGAGCATCCTGCCTCTATGTTCCAGGATCGCGTCGAAATCTACTGCCCGCATTGCAAATGGCGTCCCGGTCCGCTCGATCGCTGGTCGTGCACGCCCAGTTGCGGCACCGTGTGGAACACCTTCTAGACGGGCGCCATCTGCCCGGGGTGCGGCGTGCGCTGGCCCAAGACGCAGTGCCTCGCGTGCCAGGTGTTCTCACCGCACGAGGACTGGTATCACACGCCGGAGAGCGAAGACGGCGAGGAAGGTGAGGAAGTGCCCGGCCAGGAGGAAGAGCGTGCGGGCGAAGAGGTGCTCAGCGGGAGCGGGCGCTAGCAGCAATACTGTTCAGCTAGCCCGACCCGTCGTTCCCGCGTAGGCGGGAACCCAGCAACTTTCGAGGTAAGCCGCTGGACCCCGCAGCGCTGGCGCGACTTACTTGCCAATCTGAACAGCGTTGGCGCTAGCAGGGCACTAGAAGGGCAGTAGCTGGGCAGCAGCGCGGGCAACCTCACATACCCGTGATCCTCACACGCTTCGTCGCCCCGGCGCAGGCCGTGCGCGCCGACCGCCTTGCAGGTTGCGACCTTGCCCGCTGCAATGGCGCACACGATGGCAAGCACATCACTGCGGATACGAACGAACGCGGCGGACTCTGGCGTGGCCTGATCAGGGTGCGCCCGCCGCAAACCAAGCGTCGAGCACAGCGCGCTCTTCGTCGGTGATCTGCGTCAGGTTGCCAATGGGCATGGCGCGCGTCTGAACTGTCTGCTGCCAGATCTTCTGCGCCTGTGCGCGGATCTGTTGCGGCGTTTGCAGCAGCACGCCGGCCGGCGCGGTGGCAAAGCCGGCATAGGTCGGCTTGTCCGCATGGCAACCGGCGCAGCGCTCGATCACGATGCGCTCCACCTGCGCAAACTGCGGCGCCTGCGCGGTGGGCGCTGCAACCGGTCGCGCCGGTGCCAGCAGCACCGCCACCGCCACCAGGATCGCACTGCCTGCCAGCGGCCAGCGCCAGTCCGTCTTGCCCTTGTGTCGCAGGTTGAAGAATTGGCGGATCAACACGCCGGCCAGCGCAATGGCACCGAGCACGGCCCACAGGTGGCGCGCATTGGTGAGCATTGCAAAGTGGTTGCTGATCATGATGAACAGCACCGGCAGCGTGAGGTAGTTGTTGTGCACGCTGCGTTGCTTGCCGCGCAGGCCATCAAGCGGATTGGGCGCCGCACCCGCCTGCAGTGCTTTCACCATGCGCCGCTGGCCCGGGATGATCACCATCGCCACGTTGGCCACCATGATGGTGCCGATCATCGCGCCCACATGGATGGTTGCTGCGCGCCCGCCGAGCAGTTGCGCCAGCAGCCAGGTGGCGGCGAGCATCACGGCAAAGAACAGTAGGCAAAAGACGAGTGGCTTGTCACCGAGCGCCTTGCACAGCAGGTCATAAACGAGCCAGGCCACGACCAGGCTTGCCACGCCGATGCCGACCAGTGCAGCGCTGCCCAGCGGTACCGTGCCGGCCATCATCGCCTGCGCGTTGGCGTAGTAGACGATCACGAGCAGGGCCGCGCCAGAGAGCCACGTGACATACGCCTCCCACTTGAACCAGTGCAGTTCCTTGGGCAGCTCGGGTGGGGCGAGCAGATACTTCTGCGGGTTGTAGAAGCCGCCGCCGCGCACCGCCCAGAGATGTCCGGCCACGCCCTTGGCCTTCAATTCCGGCGGCGGCTCAGTCAGGTGGTTGTCGACCCAGACAAAGTAGAACGACGCGCCGATCCAGGCGATGCCCGCGACCAGGTGCAGCCAGCGGACGGTGAAGTTCAGCCAGTCGAGGAGGTAGGGCCAGTAGAAGTCCACGTCGAGTCGTTGGTTGCTATGTTGGTGGGAGAGTGCACACCGCGCTGCCGCGCGCGGACCTGCATCAGTTCGGCCGCCACGCTGGCGGCGATGACTTCGGGTTCCTTGCTGCTGACGGTGCCCATGGGCATCTGCATGCGCTCGATCTGCGCATCGCTCAGGCCGCGCGCGATAAAGCGGCGCGCAAAGCGCTGGCGCTTTGGGCCTGACCCGATGACACCGAGGTAGGCGAAGTCGGCCCGCCGCAGGACGGATTCGGCGAGCTCCTCGTCGAGCGAATGCAGATGTGTGGCGATCACGAAGGCCGCGCCGGTTGGCGCCTGCGCGACCTCGGCCAGCGGGGTGTCCGTGCACACGGCGCTCGCGTTGAAGGGCACTTCGGCAGGAAAGGCATCGTCGCGTTGATCGACCCAGGTCACAGACACGGGCAACAGCGCGAGTGCCTGCGCCAGCGCGCGGCCCACGTGGCCGGCGCCGAATAGCTGCACGGGGAGCACGAGGCCGCGCAGCGTGAGGGCGAGACGGTGGTGCGCGGTCGGCTCGTGCATCGCTTGGCCTGGCGCTATGGTGATCCGCGCGGGTTCGATGGACGCGCTACCGATGCGCTCAATCTGCTCGATCGATACCGGCGGCGTGATCGCAAGCGTCACGGTGACTGGTGGCGCTGCTGCCGAGGCCGTCTGCAGCGCTGCCAGCCAGTAGCGGTCAGGCGCATCGAGCCGCTTGAAGGCCACCGTTACCAGTCCGCCGCAACACTGGCCAAGGCTCGGGCCGAGTGGCACGCGGACATGCGTCGCCGGCAAGCCGTGCGCCAACAGCGCGCGCGCAAGCGCAATCGCCCGGTACTCCAGCGTGCCGCCACCGAGCGTGCCTTCGACGCCATTGCCGTGCACCAGCAATGCCGCGCCCGCGTCGCGCGGCGCCGAGCCGCGGACGGTCGTGAGCACGACCCACATGGCGGGTTGCGCGCGGTCGAGACACGTCAGGGCAGTGGCGAGCCAACGCATTTCAAAATGGCCCAAGAAATTGGTGAGAAATTGGGGGAAATTGGGGTCTGACCCCGATTTTCTTCACTGACCGCGATTTTCTTCAGAAAGCGGAGGCTGTGGCTGGTACGGCGGGAAATCGGGGTCTGACCCCGATTTTCGTTCATGGTTGGAGCGCCTTGAGGATCGCCTCCGGCGTGGCGGGGGCGTCGAGGCGCACTGGGCCGTCGCCGCGAGCAGCGGCAATCGCGTCGCGAATCGCGTGCAGAACGCTGATCGCGAGCATCAGCGGCGGCTCGCCGACGGCTTTGCTGCGGTGGATGCTGTCTTCGCGGTTGGCGCCATTGAACAGGCGCACGTTGAAAGTCGGTGGCAGGTCGCTAGCGACCGGGATCTTGTAGGTGGAGGGCGCGTGCGTGGTGAGTCGGCCCTCGGCGTTCCATACCAGCTCCTCTGTGGTCAGCCACCCCATGCCCTGCACGAAGCCGCCTTCGATCTGCCCGATGTCCAGCGCCGGATTGATGCTGCGGCCCACGTCATGCAGGATGTCCACGCGCAGCACTTTCATCTCGCCAGTGAGCGTGTCGATGGCCACCTCGCTGCACGCGGCGCCATAGGCAAAGTAGAAGAAAGGGCGGCCGCTGAAGCTGGTCTTGTCCCAGTGGATCTTGGGCGTGGCGTAAAAGCCGTCGGACCACAGTTGCACGCGCTGCATGTAGGCCCGCCTGGCGAGTTCGGCAAAGGACAGCTGCCCGGTGCTGCTGCGCACGCTGCCATTGACAAACTCGACCTCGTGCGCGGCGCAGTTGAGCGCGCTTGCTGCCACCTGCGCCAGCCGCTCACGCACGCTCAGCGCCGCCCGCTGCGCAGCCATGCCATTCAGGTCGGTGCCGCTGGAAGCGGCAGTGGCCGAGGCATTGGGTACCTTGGCGGTGTCACTCGCGGTCACGCGCACGCTGGCCGCCGGCACGCCGAGCGCGTCGGCCACGATCTGCCGCACCTTGGTGTGCAGGCCCTGGCCCATCTCGGTGCCGCCATGGTTCACCTGCACCGAGCCGTCCTGGTACACGTGCACCAGTGCGCCGGCCTGGTTGTAGTGGGTAGCAGTGAAACTGATGCCGAATTTCACCGGCGTCAGCGCCAGGCCGCGCTTGATGATCGGGCTGCCGGCGTTGAAGGCCGCCAGCGCCGCGCGCCGTCCAAGGTAGTCGCAGTCGCGCGAGAGTTCCTCGATCAGCTGCGGCGCGAGGTTGTCCTCGACCTGCATGCCGTAGTGCGTGACGCCGCTGCCATCAACGCTGTACAGATTGGCGCGGCGCACGTCGAGCGGGTCACGCTTGAGCGTTCGCGCGACATCGTCGAGCAGGTTCTCGATCGCGAGCATGCCCTGCGGCCCGCCAAAGCCGCGAAACGCGGTGGCCGACTGCATGTGTGTCTTCAGGCGATACGAGTCGATCGCCAGCGCCGGCAGCTGGTAGCAGTTATCGGCGTGCAACACCGTGCGGTCGTTCACCGGCCCGGACAGGTCGGCCGAGTAGCCGCAGCGGCTGGCGAACATGAGCTTGACCCCATTCAGGCGCCCCGCGTCATCGCAGCCCGCTTCATAGCGCACGAGATAGTCGTGCCGCTTGCCGGTGAGAATGAAGTCATCGTCGCGATCGGCGCGCAGCTTCACCGGCCGGCCGTGCTTGCGTGCCGCCACCGCCGCCGCCACCGCAAACCACGCCGCCTGCGACTCCTTGCCGCCAAAGCCGCCGCCCTTGCGCCGGCACTCGACGACGATGTCGGCATCTGGCAGTCCGAGCGCCGCGCGCACCTGGTGCTGCACGTCACCCGGATGCTGGGTGGATGAGTGGATGAACAGCTGCCCGTCCTCGCGCGGCACCACGTAGGCGATCTGGCCTTCGAGATAAAAATGCTCCTGCCCGCCAATCCGGAGTTCGCCATGCACACGATGCGGCGCCTGCGCGATAGCCGCGTCAGCCTCACCACAGCGCACGCGCCCGGCCTGCAGCACAAAGTGTTTGGCGGCCAGCGCCGCGTCATGCGCGAGCACGGGCGGCAGCGCCTCGTAGCGCACATGCACCTGCCGCGCCGCCACGCGCGCCGCCTTCACACTGGTGGCAAGCACCAGCGCCAGCGGCTGGCCGACAAACTGCACCAGCGTGTCGGCGAACACGGGCTCGTCGTGCACGACGGTGCCGATCGCGTTGTGCGGCACATCGGCCGCGGTCACGATATCGACCACGCCGGGCAGCGCCCGCGCCGCAGCCAAATCAAGCGCGCTGATGCGGGCGTGGGCCTGCGCCGACAGCACCGGCGCAGCGTGCAGCGTGCCGGCGAGTTCTGGCAGATCGTCGATGTAGGGCGCGCTGCCAGCCACATGCAGATGCGCACTCTCGTGCGGCAGCGCCTGGCCCACGGCCCCGGCAGCGGCCGCGCCGTTGGCCGCATCGTCCTCGTGCAGGGTCACCTCGGGCGCGTTCACGCTGCGCCTCCAACCCTTGCTTGTTCAGCGTGGACCGCGTGCACGGTCAGCGCAGGCGTGGGTGGTGCCAGTGGCGACAGCTCATGCCAAGCCCGCCGCAGCAAGTTCTGCGCGGCCTGCCGTCGATACGCGGCCGAGGCGCGCATGTCGCTGATCGGGCTGAACTCGCCTGCCAGTGCCACCTGCGCATCGCTCAGTGCCGCGGCGTCAAACCGCCGGCCACGCAACGCGGCCTCGGTTGCGTGGGCGCGGCTAGGCACCGCTGCCATGCCGCCCAGGCCGATGCGCACCTCGCGCAGCACTGCGCCGTCCAGCTGGACTGCAATGCCCAGTGCCAGCGCCGAGATGTCCTGATCAAAGCGCTTGGACAGCTTGTAGGCCCGCACCAGCGCTGGCACCGCTGGCAGTGGCACCCGCACTGCACGCAGCACTTCATCCGCTTGCAGCGCGGTGCGCTGGTAGGAGAGATAGAACTGTTCCAGCGGCAGGCAGCGCTCGCCGCGCAGCGAAGCGAGCACGACCTCGGCGCCGAGCGCGATCAGCACGGGCATGGAGTCGCCGATCGGGCTGCCATTGGCAAGGTTGCCGCCGAGCGTGCCGCTGTTACGCACGGGCGGCGAGCCGTAGCGTTGCCAGTAATCGCGCGTGGCAGGAAACAGTGCAGTGAGCCGCGCCAGCGCGTCCGTCAGCGGCACGGCGGCACCGATGGTCAGTGCCTGCGCATCCTGTTGCATCGACAACAGCTCGGCCACGCGCCCGGTCAGGATGAGCGTGCGCAGCTCGCGGTGCTGCTTGGTGACCCACAGCCCAACATCGGTGCTGCCGGCAACCAGGCGCGCTGCGGGCAGTCCAGCGCGCAGGTGCAGCAGCTCGGCCAGCGTGCGCGGTGCATGCACGACGCCGCTGTCGCTGTGGTGCTCGAGCGCGGGCTCGGCGGCGAGTGCAGCCAGGTTCTGCGCCGCAGTGGCCTCGTCCGGCGCCACCCACTGTGTTGACGTCATCGCCTGCGCGGCATCGAGAATCGGCCGGTACCCGGTGCAGCGGCACAGGTTGCCCGCCAGTGCCTCGGCCGCCTCGGCACGCGCCACGCTGCGCACCTCCTGCTGCCGCTTGTCCTGGTACAGCGCGTAAAGGCTCATCACGAAGCCCGGCGTGCAGAAGCCGCACTGCGAGGCGTGCTGGTCCACCAGCGCCTGCTGCACCGGGTGCAGCGCGCCACCGGCACCACGCAGATGCTCCACCGTGATGAGCTGCTTGCCATCGAGGGCGGCGACGAAGGTGATGCAGCTGTTGATGGCGCGGTAGCGCATGCGGCCCGCGCGCTCGCTGGCGCTCATGGCATCACTTGCCACGCCGTCCTCGTCCACCCGCTCGCCGATCACTACGGTGCACGCGCCGCAGTCGCCTTCGGCGCAACCTTCCTTGGTGCCGGTCAGGTGACGGTCCTCGCGCAACCACTCGAGCACGGTGCGCGTGGGCGGCACGGCTGCCAGGCTCTGCAGCTGGTCGTTCAGGTAGAAGCGGACCGGCCGTTGCGCCACCGGCTCAGCTCCCGCGGTAGGTGGAGTAGCTCCAGGGGCTCACAAGCAGCGGCACGTGATATTGGCCAGCAGCGGCATCGAGCGCAAAGCGCAAGGTCACGCGGTCGAGAAAGGGCGGCTGCGCCAACGCCGCACCCTGCAGCCGAAAGTACTCGGCCGTGAAGAAGTCGAGCTCGTACTCGCCGCCCTGGTACGCCTCGCCCGTCAGCAGCGGTGCATCGGTACGGCCGTCGGCATTGGTCTGGCCGCTGGCAATGTGCACGCGTGCATCGGCATCCAGGCGGAACAACTGGTAGCGCACGCCGCTTGCCGGTTTGCCGCTGGCGGTATCGAGCACATGCGTGGTGAGCTTGCTCATGCGGCTGATTATGCGTCCTGCTTCGCGTAGTTTGCAGCCGCTGGTTCCATTGGGGCCGATGCGCAGGCGCGGCGTCCTGCATTGGTGCGGTGGGCCTGCCCTTGCACCCGTGCGGTGCTGGCATGCACGGCTTCGTGGTGCGTGTCTGGGGTTTTCCATGAGCCATGCCCGCCACGTTGCGCGCCCGTTGCATGGCACGCTTCTGGCACAGTCAAATAACCAAGAACACCAACAAGGAGCCCAGTGCATGTCCACCCGCCGCATCTTCCGCCATGACGCGCGCCGTCACTTTTTGAAGACCGCCGCCCTTGGCAGCGCCGTGCTGGCGGCGCCTGCAGTGCTGCGTGCGCAGGAAGTTCCCATCCGCTTCACGCTCGACTGGCGCTTCGAGGGTCCGGCCGCACCGTATCTGCTGGCGCTGGAAAAGGGATACTTCAAGGCCGAAAAGCTGAATGTGACCATCGACTCGGGCGCTGGCAGCCCGGTGGCGATCCAGCGCGTGGCCACCGGCGGCTATGACATGGGCTTTGGCGACTTTTCCTCGCTGACCGAGTTCTATGCCAACAACCCCGGCCTGCCCGGCCCCGCGGGCGTGTATGTGGTGTACGAGCGCTCGCCCGCCACGGTGTTCGCGCTTAAAGGCAAGGGCATCGCCAAGCCGGCGGATCTGAATGGCAAGAAGCTCGGCGCGCCGGTGTTCGACGGTGGGCGCAAGGCGTTTCCGATCTTTGCGCAGGCCAACGGCATCGATCACACCAAGATCCAGTGGACCAGCATGGAGCCCGCGCTGCGCGAGACGATGCTTGTGCGCGGTGAGGTCGATGCGGTGACGGGCTTTCTCTTCTCCGGCCTGCTGTCGCTGATCGCGCGCGGCGCCAAGGAAGAAGACATCGTCGTCATGCAGTACAAGGACTTTGGCGTCAACCTATACGGCTCCACCATCCTCGCTTCGAGCGAAATGATCACCAAGCGGCCCGATGCGGTCAGCGGCTTTGTGCGTGCCTTCAACCGTGCGTTGAAGGAAACCATCGCCAAGCCCGAAGAGGCGATCGGCTTCGTCAAGAAGCGCGACCCGCTTGTCAGCGAGCAACTCGAACTGCGCCGCTTGAAGCTGTGCCTTGATAACTTCGTCAGCACGCCCACGGCCAAGGCCGGCGGCCTCGGCTCGCTCGACCGTGGCCGCCTGGCCGAGACCACCAAGCTGGTGGTCAGTTCGTTCAACCTGAAGAACCAGGTCGATCCGGCGCTGCTG